>CANHSL010000039.1 GCA_947463385.1 Flavobacteriales bacterium | reverse complement strand
TATTTGATCTTTTTTAATCCAAAGTTTTTCGAATGCATCCTGAACAAGGTCTTTCGCCTGTTCGGAATCCCGTGTATTTTTCAACGCGAAGCGATAGATTCCATCGGCAAAGGTGTCGACCCATTCATTATATAACACACGACTCATTATTCAAAGGACGAACAAGTAAGCTAAAAGTTACTAGTACAACACTTTAATGGAAATGGATTTATCTGATGTTAGATTTACCGAACACTCCTCAAAGGAAGGAACAGATAATATCGGTTTTTTATTATTCGAGAAGCCATATCCTTCGGTGGGAATTCCAAAGAAATTCTTATCGCATTTATCGTTGTTGTTTTCATCGTGATAAATACAAACTCCGTATTTCTTTTCTGGCAAATTATAGAAGGTACAGCTCACTTCGCTGCCGGTAGTTTTCTTACGGATTTTGCGACACGTACCTCCGACCTCGGCGTATTTTGACGGATCATCAAATAAGCCAACCTCAATAGAACCTTTTGTCCCAACAATTCCGGTAACCTTGACAGTTAGGTTAAATTCTTTTCGTTTCGTTTCAATTGGACTAATAGACAAAAACAAAAAAGCCAAGAGTAAAAATCCTAAAAAACGCATATCAATCCGGTAATCCAGTTTTAAAAATTTTATCCCACCAAACAAATATGGAAGAATAGTTACCTTCCAAAAGAGAATGGTGATCGTCGTGATGTTTGGTTTTAGAAATCAATGGAATTTTACTTAAGATTGGTAGATTCAAATCGGAGTGTAAATGAATCTCACGCAAATTGCGAATTGCGCCGAAGATAAGCACCGTAAAAATGGAGATGGGTGAAATCAATCCGATCACTAAAAACCCGAGCACCGGACCAATAAATCCGAGCATCCATTCTAAGGGGTGATTATAAAGATATTCGAGTGGAAACGGGGGACTTGCACGGTGATGAATGGAGTGAATTTTACCTAAAAGAAATTTATTGACGTGCAATAAGCGGTGATAAAAATAAAAGAATACGTCTTCTACTAGGAAAATCCCTAGAACTTGCAGCGCCAAAATCCACCAAGCGGACCAGCTTGTTTCCAACCAAGGGAAAATCACATAGGACCCTACCCCAGCTAAAATCAGCAAGAGGGAGAAATTAAGTAAGTAAAGTGGCATGCGTTTCATGAAAATCCCTTTCTGATACTTTTTCTCTTGAATCCGGTATTTTTTGAACCAATCCGTGTAAATAATAACCAAGGAATATACCAGGCCAAACAGGTTGTTTACCAGCAATAATCCGAGGATTAACAAGCTAAAGGTTAAGGCATTCATCGGAGTGCAAATAGGTTATACATTTTTGAATTTTCAAGACCTTCCTCTTGTTCAACCACCTGACGAGTAAACCCCTGTTTATTTAGCAATTGCTTTACTTGATCGAGTCTTCCGTGTTCGTCATGTACTTCAATCACCATGGATTTAATTTTCCCCCAATGCTCGTCACCGATTCCCATCAAGGTATCCCATTCCGCCCCTTCACAATCAATTTTCATTAAATCAATTCGATCCAGGTTGTGGTTTTTAATTACTTCCGCAATGGTAGTTAATTTGCACGTAACGGTATGTCTACCTTTGACCAAATATTTCGCAATAAGCCCCGAAAACATGGTAGGGATCCAGCGCATCCAGCGCATGCTTTCTGGTGGATTTTTCATGGTACTTTTCACTGCATCTTTAAACGCACCAGGATTCTCATCCCACTGCTCAGGATGAGCGGTTGACAGCGCAGGAGTATTCGGGAAATAGGTAAAGGATGCTTCGCCAAGTGACGCTGAAACTCCTTCTTGTATAACCACCATTCGTCCGTCTCCGTGAAGGGATGCATTTGCTCGAAGTGCATCCGCAATTTCTGGAATGGGTTCAAAGCAAAACACCTTTACATCAGTCGCTTTTTGAAGTACTCTGACACCGAAAACACCCACATTGGCGCCCACATCAAAGACTACATCTCCTGGATTAATTTGAATTCCATGTTGAAGATATCCTTCCACATGATGGTCGAGCATTCTAGCTTCTGGCTTACGAATGCAATGGATTGGAGTTCCGTCGGCAAGTTTGGTTAGCATTGCCTAAAAGTACAAAATTTTGTCTTGAATATCGTTTGAAGTAAATTAAAATTTCACGGGTTGATGCCCCGAGACAAACAAGGCAGCACCATAACGACATAAACGTATAATTCGGGCATTAACGCGTGGTTCCGTAACGAAACATCCATGGCTTCGGCCAATTCTTCCGTGTTGCATTAAAAACGAATAAGAAACATAGGTGCCTCCATGAAACACAATTCCTCGATCGTACGCGTTATCATTTACGCCAACTTCTAATCCATGCAAGCGCATAGCAAGCCCTTTTTCACCCTGATAAATTTTCCCTGTTTTAAATTCACCCATACAACTCATGTTTGTTTCAGGTTCGTTACTAAAGTTTTCTGTTACTGTTTCACCTGAGTTTTTACCATGAGCTACCCTGCTGTGTACTAGCACCTTATTGTTTCTTACTACCCATAATCGTTTATGATTTGATGGTATTCTAAAATCGACGAGAATAACCGTCCCTACTTCTGGTACTTTTCCTTGCAAATCTAAGGGTATGGAAAACAACGGATCCTTAGTTACCTCTTTCACTTCTGCTGGAATGAATTCCGGGCGCATTCGAATGAATACGTGTTTCCAGCTTGCGTCACCATGATACGTATGCCACTGAATCGAAGCAGTGAGCAAGGTTAAGGAACATAGGAGAATCAATCGAAACATAGGAGAATAATTCGAGAAGCTTCTAAGGTTACGTTATTGCTCTAAAAAGGGATAACGATAATCCGTTGGCGTGACAAATGTTTCTTTTATCGTACGAGCAGAAATCCAGCGCAGTAAGTTCATCGCTGCTCCGGCTTTATCATTGGTGCCAGATCCCCGTGCTCCGCCAAAGGGTTGCTGTCCGACCACTGCACCTGTCGGTTTATCGTTAATGTAGAAATTACCTGCCGCATTTTCTAATGCCTTGGTTGCTCGATCTATCGCGTAGCGATCTTTGGCCATGATTGATCCGGTTAGCGCATACTCTGAGGTTCCGTCAACCATCGTTAGTGTTTCTTCAAACTGGCTGTCCTCGTAAACAAAAATGGTTAATACAGGTCCGAAAATCTCTTCGACCATCGTTCTAAACCTAGGGTTGGTGGTTACCACAACGGTTGGATTAATGAAATATCCAGTGCTTTTATCATAGGTTCCTCCTGCAATGATTTCCGCATCGGACTGCCCCTTACAAAAATCTATATATCCAGCAATTTTATCGAACGCGCGTTCATCAATTACGGCATTTACAAAATTGGCGGTGTTGCCAGGAGTTCCAATAGTAAACGAATTAACTTGCTCTACTAAGGATTGCTTAACCGCAGGCCAAATGGAAGATGCAATGTATGCACGAGAAGCCGCAGAACATTTTTGTCCTTGGAATTCAAAGGCACCACGAGCTAAGGCCGTAGCTACTTCGAGTGGATTTGCCGATCCATGGGCAACCACAAAATCCTTACCTCCTGTTTCACCCACAATGCGCGGATAACTTCTATAATTTTCAAGGTTTGATCCAATCGTTTTCCAAAGGGCTCGAAACACTGCGGTAGAACCGGTAAAGTGTAATCCCGCAAATTCTTTGTGACTAAATACGATATCCCCAGCCGTTGGTCCGTCTACTGTTATCATATTAATAACACCATCCGGAAGACCCGCCTCTTTAAATAATTCCATAATAACTTGCGCAGAATACACTTGCGTTTCAGCCGGTTTCCACACCACAACATTACCCATCATGGCTGGAGCGGCACACAAATTCGCAGCGATTGAGGTGAAATTAAATGGTGTTACAGCAAACACAAAACCTTCCAGTGGACGATATTCCAAGCGATTCCACATGCCTGGCAAGGACTCCGGTTGTTCCTTATAAATCTGTGTCATGTATTGCACATTGAATCTAAAGAAGTCAATTAATTCACAGGCTGCATCAATTTCTGCTTGAAATACATTTTTGGATTGTGCCAACATGGTAGACGCATTCATTCGTTCTCTAAACGGTCCCGCCAACAGGTCTGCCGCTCTCAAGAAAACTGCGGCCCGATCTTGCCAAGGCAAATTAGCCCAAGCCTTTCGTGCTTCAAGCGCTGCATCAATCGCAGCGTGCACATGTGATGAATCTCCGTAGTTAAAATGTCCGATTGTTTTGGCATGCTCATGCGGAGGAGCCATGCGTTTTTTATCTTCCGTTCGAATTTCTTTTGACCCAATATACATTGGAATATCAATTGGATGTTGATGATACATTCGCTCATACTCCTTCAATAAGGCCGCGCGTTCAGTAGATCCTTTAGCATATGATTTAACCGGTTCATTAACGGCTTTGGGTACATTAAAAAAAGCGTTTGACATGGTACTGTTTTTAACAAAGGTAAAACAAAAATGCTAAGCGTTAAGCACCTAAAATGACATGATGTTAGAATTAAATTGAATCCCATAGGAAATAAATAAAAGCTACCTTTGCACCATGCTTTACTTGTCTCGCATACAGTTATTAAATTTCAAGAATCACGAATCCTTGGATTTGGATCTGAGCAGTAATGTAAATGCCATTGTTGGAAAGAATGGTATGGGTAAAACCAATATTCTTGATGCCATTTACTACTTAAGTATGTGCAAATCCTACTTGAACAGTATGGACCGTCAAAACATCAAGTTTGATCAAGCCTTTTTTAGTATTCATGGGCAATGGATGCTTGATGGACAAGAAAGCAGTGTGGTATGTGCTGTAAAATCAGGCGCAAAGAAAGTGGTGAAGAAGAATAAAGTCAGCTATGAAAAACTGTCCGACCATATCGGCTTATTTCCTGTAGTTTTTATTTCACCATATGATGGGGATTTAATTGCTGACGGAAGTGAAACGAGGCGAAAATGGATGGATGGGATTATTTCACAAATCGACAAAGGGTACTTGGAAGATTTAATTGCCTATCAACGGGTTTTGGAGCAACGAAATGCCCTACTAAAACAACTCGCCTCTGGAAACGGAAGCACCGATAACTTGGAGGTATGGAATCATTCACTCGCGCAATACGGTACACGCATACACGAGCGAAGGCAAACGTTTATTGAAGAATTTACACCGATTTTCGATCGAAACTATAGGGAAATAGGGACGGAGAATGAAGGAATTGAAATTCAATATAAATCAGATTTTCAAAAAGGTGATTTTATAGCCTTACTCGGGCAGAACGAACGACGGGATCTTATCTTTCAATATACAACCGTTGGAGCGCACAAGGATGATTTACTGTTTAATTTAAATGGTAATCCTGTAAAAAAATATGGGTCACAAGGGCAGCAAAAATCATTCATCTTGGCGCTGCGCTTAGCGCAATACCATTACCTACATTCTCATTCGGGAAAAAAACCGGTACTATTACTCGATGATATTTTTGATAAGCTCGACCACAGTCGGGTGCAAAAAATAATTGATTTAGTGAGTAACGAGGTGTTTGGACAAGTCATCATTACAGATACCGAAAAAACAAGGCTCGAAGAACTCCTCGTAAATCGTGTAACTGATTTTCGTATATTTGAGTTACCCCTAACGGAAACCCCATGAAATCAAAGATTGAAGAATTTAAGCGTACCTCTGACAACCAACCCTTAAAAGAGGTAATGGATCGCCTGTTCAAAGTCTACAATTTGGAGTCCAAGTTAAAGGAGGTGGATTTAATCAACGCATGGCCGGATCTTATGGGTCCTGCGGTAGCACATCGAACAAAAAACATTTTTCTCAAAGGAAGTGTACTCCACGTTCAGATTGATTCTTCTGTTGCGCGTGAAGAGCTCGCTAAAGGGAAACAAATCATCATCGATCGCATGAATGGTTATGCTGGAAGCATCGTGATTACTGATGTTTGGTTTTCTTAAAAAAGTGTTAATCTCTTGCAAATCCTTGAGGGTTAGCCCCTAATGGCCTACTTTTGCACAGATGAAAAAATTAAGCGTGATATTCTTCTTGTGTTGTTTTGGATTAATTTCCACGGCAAAGGCACAACTAAAGCCGATTTACAGTCAAGCTGATTATGCCTTTTGGTTGCATTTACCTGCAGACAGCATACTCAAAGCAAAACCACCCGTATTGATTTTCCTTCATGGAAAGAGTTTATCTGGCACGGACTTAACGCGTGTTAAACGCTACGGTGTGATTTCTGAAATTGAAAAGGGCCGAAAGATTCCTGCCGTGGTGGTGGCGCCGCAAACAAGCAACGGTTGGGACCCAATTAAAGTAATGAGCGTCTTGTCTTTCGTGAAAAAGAACTTCGATGTGGATACGAATCGGGTATATGTAGTTGGCATGAGTATGGGAGGCTACGGAACCTTAAACTTTGCAGGCAAGTACCCTGAACAAGTAGCGGCAGCGGTGGCATTGTGCGGTGGAGGGAATATCAAGGACGGCTGTAATTTAGCCACGGTTCCCCTTTGGATTCAACACGGTACCTTAGACGAAGCTGTTCCGATTTCAGAATCAGAAAAAATCGTTCGGGCAATTAAGAATTGTAACGGCGGGGAAAATTTAAAATATACCGCGTTAAAGGGAGCAGACCACGGCGACTTAGAAAAAATGTTCAGAACGGATGAGTTGTACGATTGGCTTTTTCAGTTCACGAAAGAAGTTCAGGAGTAAGGTGCGTTCTTTTCTTATCACCGTTGCCTGTATAAATTCACTGTTTTACTTCAGTCAATCCTTAGATTATAGCAACCCTGAAAATTGGTTGGTATTGCCCGAAAAATCACCAAAATTCTTTAAAGGCAACACCATTGATTCCACATACATTCGTTCAGTGGATGTTTTTTATATTTTTCCAACGCTACTTTTAGACTACACGGATCCAAGGTGGAATGCAGAAATGACGGATGTTAAATGGAAGGAGGAGGCGCTCGAAACCGCCATTCGCTACCAGGCAAGTGCTTGGCTGGAATGCGGCAGAATGTTTGCACCCTATTATAGACAAGCCCATATCAAAGCCTATGATTCAATTCAAGGCAGAGGAAGAGCGGCCTTATTATTTGCCTATGAAGATATCCGCGCATCGTTTATGGAATACTTGGAAAAATACAATGAAGGCAGGCCCTTTATACTCGCGGGTCATAGCCAAGGTTGTACGCAGCTCACCTTATTAATCAAAGAATTTATTGATGAAAAACCGTTGGCTAAGCAGTTGATCGCTTCTTACATGCCGGGAATAGGTTTGGATACCAATGAGTTTCATTCCATCCCCTTTATGACAAAGCCCAATCAAGTTGGGGGATTCGTCACTTGGAATACCATGAATGACCAACCAGACAATGACCTTTACCCCATGTGGTATAAAGGAAAAGCGTGTATTAATCCTATTACGTGGGATTTAACGAAAAATACTACGAGGAGCATGCATAAAGGATTTTATTTCACCAATGAAAAATGCTACAAGCAAGTGTTTGAAACCGAATTAATTGACGGCGCCGTGTGTGTTCGGAATTTCCGTCCTCCGTTTCAATTGGCAGTTAAGAAATATAAGAACCTACACATTGGAGATGTTAACCTTTTCTGGAAAGATATTGAGTTAAACTCGAAAGAACGGATTAAGGTTTATCTGGACGCGTTTTAAGTTTTCTCAGTTCAGCTACATCGAGCCAATAGAGTAGTTTAATGGAAAAACTATTGCTACTCAAGCCTGCATTGAACAGGTCATTCATATTTTGAAAATACCCCGGATTTATATCCTTGACGGAAGTAAAAATCGAACTCTTCCAAACAAAACTCAATTCACTTCCTTGTTTGAATACCCACCGGTACGCGCAGTCCACAGTAAAGGCATTGTAATTCAAATCATACGCAGAAGTTCCATCGGCAGCTAACCCTTGCGTAGAATTAGGGCTTAAGGAACCGTCTTCATTCAAGGTAAAAAACTGTTTGTACGTCAACACGGACCAATAATGTCTTGTTCTCAAGGCAATGTTCATTCGATTAGTTAAGGTATAATTAAACTCAAGGTACTGGGTCAAATTCATGCGGTTTCGTTCACCGAATAAAATCCCAGAGATCGTGTCTACCGGCGAACCGAATTGGATGGCATAGCCTCTATCATTTCGTTGATCTTCTAAGGACCAGTTCAGGGTAATTAATATCTTGTTGGAGGCACGGATACGCGGAGAGAACATATAGCTTAAGTATTTCCAACTTGGGTTCTCGGCGAAACCTACGTAATAAAAGTTGGCGTCCACCGCCAGTGGTTTTTGATAATTTGTGGAAATCCAACCCCCAGCACCATACCATCGGGGTGCCACAAAATAACTACCCCACACCCGGGGTTCAAAGTAATCAAACTTTTCTGTAAAGGACGTATAGGCACTCACACCATAGGCATCAAAATGTTTAGTCATTGCAAAAGCCGACCACTCTAAATTTGATTCTGTGTATACATTCGGACGATATAAGCGGTTATAGCTTAGTGATAAATTCGTAGTCATTCGAACAAATTTCCACCAGGGTTTGAAATACCGATATCCAATAAATGCGCTTCCAAATCGACGGTTATTCACTGAATTAAACCCCATATCATTGGGGTCATAGTTGTCATCTTCCTCAAAATAATTCAAGGAATAAATTAAATTGCCACGTTGTTTTCCAGCACTAAGTCCCAGGTTGTAACCGAAGTCATTACCCAAGGTCGCATATTTTTGGGATACCGTAGTTTTTCCATTCACAAAGAAGGTGTTGTTCTTGGAATTTAGATTTGAATTGAACGCCGTTACATTCGCATCGTAAAAGATACCTTCTCGCAACACATTGGTATTAGTTAGTGTCACGGAACTGTTGTTTTTTAAATTTTGGTCCAACACTAAAGTGTTATAATTCGTTAGCGGTACGGCTAAAAATTCACGGTTTTCATTCGTGATTGTATTAAATGCTGTACCAACCGTGGGTGCCGAAAGTGCATTGAAAACACCGATGCCTAAGCCGTGTTTCGTTCTTCCGGATAATTTACTCGCATTGTAGAGTTGGGGCATGCCTTGAATACCCCCAATCACCTCGTTTTCTAATAAATTAGTAGTTAACACTTCCCAGGGTGCTTGGACACCAATTCGTCGAGAATAAAAAATCCCGGATTTATTGAATAATTCCATTCCTTCAGTAAAAAACTGGCGATTTTCATTGAATTGAATTTCAAATGGGGAGGTATTTAATACTTGATTATCAAAAATAACTTGACCAAAATCAGGCACTAAGGTTACATCTAAGGTAAAGGCTTCATTGATGCCATACTTGACATCCATGCCCCCGAAAAAGTAACGCCCGTATCCATTTTCTTCTTGATTCACATAGGCTGAAAGATACGGGATTAAACTTAAGCGCAACGGTGGATTAATGTTCGAAATTCCTTTCAATGGCGCGCTATTCACCAAAAAATTCTCAAAATCAGGATTTACCGTCACCCAGGATGATTCTTCCCGTGTACGGGCTATTTGTCGACCAAAATTTATATTCCACGATTGAATTTCCTGCTTAGAAAAGCGAAGGGCAGAATATGGGATTTTCAATTCGGCAAGCCACGCATTTTCGGTAAGACGTACTTGGCTCTCCCAAACCAAATTTAACTGATCGTTTATATCCCCTGAGAGAATTTTACCATCCAATTGAACCCCGGTGCTTGTAATACCAAAATAAAATCCATTTTGATGATCATTATACGTGTCCAAAAAAAGCGAAAAAATATCAGCGTTCGCATTAAAATCATCCCGAACGGTAAAAACATTGGAAATGGAATCTTTTACATCATAACAGGTAATAAAAAAATACAGGGCAAAATCATCGTAAACTAAACGCACCGTCGTGTTATGTTGGCTTTTCAAGGCAGGAATTGGTCGAATTGTTATAAAATCCGTACCCGTTGAATCAGCCTGGGCCCAGACTTCTTCATTCATTTTTGCATCCACCGTCATTTTATTGCTTGTTCGAAGCGCAGAAAATTGCTGTTGTGTCCAAAAGCAAAGGGGAAATAAGAAAAAGGCAAGTACGCAGCGTTTCATGTCGCGGCAAAGGTAAAAAGTAAAATGCAACCGCACGTTTTTTTAACGAAAAGGGCGTACTTTTGTGCTGTGGAAATATTCGATAAGCTAAAAGAACAACTACTGCTGCAGGAGTGGCCCAATGTATATTTTTTTAAATTTATTGTACCTAATGATTCTGAGAAATTAGCATTAATTACTGGTTTCTTTGATGCCAACGCAGAACTAACGATGCACCCTTCTAAAACAGGAAAGTACACCAGTGTGAGTGCGAAAACGGTGATGATGGATGTGGATTCAATCATTGCATTGTATGAACGTGCCGCTGAAATTCCAGGCGTAATCTCTTTATAGTATGAACAAAATTTTTAATCAAGATTTACTAATTGATTTTTTAGGAATCACCTTAGGTATTTTAATCCTGATTATTCTGTATCGTGTTTTAATTAGGTTCCTGAGCCGTAAGGTATTAAAACCTCAAGATTATTGCGTATTGTATGACGTTGAGTTCTTCGTTTCCTCTGGTGAAATTTCCTTTTATTTTACCACATCACTTCAACGAGAAGTACGCCTGTTTTTAACAAATTCAGCGGGTGATCAATTTGCGGTCGTAGATCAACTGTTTGATGAAGGGGGCCACATTTGTCGTTTTGATAGCACTTCGGTACCAAATGGTGAATACCTCTATGTGCTTAAAACGGCAAATCAAGAAATCAGTAAACGCATTGAAATCAAGAATTAAGCATCCCCTTGCTTTTTGTCTTTTCTTCCCTTTCTAGGCGTTTTGATTTTTCGTTTTTTCGTGTCGAGGTGAAGTTTTTCCTTCTTGAATTCTCCTTCAGTACCACCGCCAACGGATTCTAATCGAACTACCAAGCCAATGCTATGTTGCATGTAATCTGACTTCCCAAAGAAGTCCGAGGTAATGCCTATTTTACCAACAGACTGCAATTGAATTCCAATCGCATTATTAAACCAGAAGTTAATTCCGCCCCCAACGTTTAAGGTTGGATAAAATGACTTGGAAAGGGTGTCGCTTGCTGGATGAACCGTAGCGCCTACCCCCATAATTAGGTATGGGTCAATCATGCCTTTTCCGAGAAGCGAATAAAAGGAATATTTAAGGTTTGCATCCGCTGAGAGCCCGAAGCCTTTTACCCCAGCTTGGTTATTTACAAGCTTAGTTCCTTTAAAGCGCGTGAACGCTACGGAAGCTTCTGCACTCCACCCTTTGTAAAAATAATAATCAAACATTAATCGGCTCGGAAACACCTCTGCCTGCATTGATTCAACCTTAAATAAATCCCCTGGGCTTCCATCATCATCCCAAATACTCCAACCCAATCCAAACATCATTTTGTATGGATTTGCATTTTGAAAGGTTTTATAGCCCTGCGAAAAAATAAAACATGGGATTAATAATACAATGGTTAAAAAGACCTTCATCGGATGTTAGTTAAAGTAATTATCGTGTAAAATTAAAAACAATAATCAGTCGAGTATTTGATGTGAACCTAATTTATGTTCAATAAATTGTTAATTAACTCAATGGAAACATTGAAATCGCAAATAGTTACATTGCCTTATGGCAAATTCAATACCTTTGCAATGTGAAGAAAGGAACTAAATTGTTACTCTTAGATGATGATCAAGAATCGTTTGAAATCATTGGCATTTGCTCTGGCCTTAGTGATTATCGATTGGCTTGGAATCTTAATAAATCCTTTGCTTGGCAATTAGCGCATAGCGATCACACCTTGAAAATTCCGCAAAAAAAGTCGACTGAATCCATTGAATTCGCCTATTACCAGCATTTGGGTTATGAGGATCTCACAGATTTATACCTCATCAAAAACAAACAATTTAGTAAACCGCTGTTAGAAGACCTTCCGCAATTAGATTATGTGCTCGTTATTAAAAATAATTTAGTATTGGACATCGACGAGCTTTTAAGCTTGTTACGACAGCATCAACAAATTATTGCGGCTTATCGATATGATAGCTCCGCGTTTAGTATTTCAGAATATTTACAATTTGAAGAACCGTATGAATAAAACAAAAATAGTTGCAACCATGGGGCCTAGTTCAAGCCCACGTGAGGTTTTAAGGGAAATGTTTATTGCTGGCTTAAATGTATGCCGGGTAAATTTTTCTCATGGATCCTATGATCAACACGCTGAGGTAATCCGGACCGTGCGGGAATTAAATGAAGAACTTGGCGCCAATGTGGCTATTCTAGCCGATTTACAAGGTCCTAAAATTCGTACCGGCGAAATGGAAAACAACGGTGTGATGCTCGAAGTAGGGGCCTCATGCCAAATCATTACGGAAAATGTACTGGGAACCGCTGAACAGTTTTCAATTAATTATACCAATTTACCAAAGGATGTTAGCCAAGGTGAGCGGATTTTATTAGACGACGGGAAATTAATTCTTGAAGTGATTTCGAGTGATAAAAAATCAACCATTCATTGTAAGGTTATTCAGGGTGGGATTTTGTCCTCCAAAAAAGGGGTGAATTTTCCAAATACAAAGATTTCAATGCCGTCATTGACCGAAAAAGACCGCATGGATCTATTGTTTGCCTTGGAGCAAGAAGTGGATTGGGTGGGATTGTCTTTCGTTCGAAATGCACGAGACATTATTGAATTGAAGCATTTAATTGCCAATCAAAATGGAAAAGCTAAAGTTATTGCAAAAATTGAAAAGCCAGAGGCCTTAGATTGCATTGATGATATTATTCAAGTTACCGATGGAGTCATGGTTGCACGGGGAGACTTAGGAGTTGAAGTGCCCTATCAGCGCGTTCCGATCATTCAAAAAATGCTCATCGAAAAATGCAATTCTCATGCTAAACCAGTGATCGTAGCTACTCAAATGATGGAATCGATGCTCAACAGCATGTCACCCACGCGTGCAGAGGTTAACGACGTCGCGAATGCGGTTTTAGACGGTACCGATGCCGTGATGTTGTCTGGAGAAACTTCCGTTGGTAAATACCCCATTGAAGTCATTAAAACCATGTCAAATATCATTGAGGAAGTGGAGAAAAGCCCTGAATTATACAACAAAGAAGAACTGCCAGATTTGGATAGTGAACGTTTCATCACCGACTCCATCTGCTTTAATGCCTGCAGGTTATCACAACGTGTTCACGCCAAAGCAATTATCACGATGTCCTTTTCCGGATATACAGCATACAAAGTTTCTTCACAACGACCGAATACTGACATTTACGTGTTTACCAGTAATCGAACGATATTGTCTCAGCTAAACTTATTGTGGGGAGTAAAAGCCTTTTATTACGACAAGCACATCAGCACTGATCACACCATTGCAGACATCAAATACATCATGAAATCTGAAGGGTATTTGAACCTCGGAGATTTGGTGATAAACATCGCATCGATACCGCTGGAAGACCTCGGCGGATCAAATATGCTAAAACTTAGCTACGTTGACTAACATTTTTTAGAATTCATTGTTGCTTTACATTGTATATTTGCACCATAAAATTCTATTATGACTGATTTCATTGCCCGCCACATAGGTCCTGAAGGAAAGGAAACCTCTGAAATGCTTACCAAAATTGGAGTTTCTTCGATTGAAGAACTCGTTGGAAAAACCATTCCAACAGCAATTCGCTTAAATCGTGAGTTACAGGTAGATGCTGGAATAACCGAAGCAGCGTACCTGCAGAAAATCAGCGCAATTGGACAGAAAAACCAAGTACTTAAATCCTTTATTGGACTTGGATATCATGAAACCTTGGTTCCCTCGGTAATCCTGCGAAATGTGTTAGAAAATCCAGGGTGGTATACCGCCTATACCCCATATCAAGCAGAAATTGCACAGGGACGGTTAGAAGCCTTATTAAATTTCCAAACCATGGTGTTGGATCTAACAGGGATGGAAATCGCCAATGCCTCCTTACTTGATGAAGGTACCGCGGCGGCGGAAGCCATGATTATGTTCTACAATTCAAGGTCGAGAGAAGATGTTAAATTAGCTAAGAATACCTTTTTAGTACATGAGTCGATTTATCCTCAAACCTTAGATGTGGTAAGGGGTAGAGCGCTTAACTTACACATTGAGATTCGTCCGTTTAGTGCCTTAGAAACTGTTTCTTTGGATGGATGTTTTGGTGCCTTGTTGCAATACCCTGATGCTACAGGACATGTATCAAACATTGAACGCACGATTTCTACCTTAAACGACCATGCGATTCAAGTGGCCGTTTGCAGTGATTTAATGGCCTTAGCCCTATTAAAATCTCCTGGATCAATGGGTGCAGATGTGGTATTAGGAAATTCACAACGCTTTGGGGTTCCAATGGGTTACGGAGGTCCTCACGCTGCCTTTTTCTCGTCTAAAGAATCCTACAAGCGAACTATGCCAGGTAGAATTATTGGTGTTTCTAAAGATGCTGATGACAACACGGCATTGCGTATGGCCCTGCAAACCCGCGAACAACACATCAAACGAGATAAAGCCACTTCTAACATTTGTACTGCCCAAGCCTTATTGGCCGTCATGGCAGGGATGTATGCCGTATATCACGGGCCGCATGGCATCACGCGCATTGCAACACATATTCATGATTTAGCGTGTAATACAGCGAATGGGTTGTTGGCCAAAGGGCACACCCTTCATACAACCGAGTTTTTTGATACGGTTCGGGTAAGTCATGTAGACAGTGCCTCTATCTTGAAGACTGCCGTTGCCCATGGTATGAATTTATATGCTCCAGATGCGAATACAATTCAAATCACCTTTGGAGAGCCACATACCTTGGCTGATGTAAACACCATTTTATCCCTATTTGAAACTAAAGAAAATGCAACTTCTGCCAGCGTTGGAGTACCTTCTTCGTTGAAACGTTCTGGTGAGATTTTGACACATCCTGTGTTCAGTGCACATCATTCAGAGTCCAAGATGATGCGTTATTTAAAATCATTGGAGAATAAAGATTTATCTCTTGTTCATAGTATGATTCCTTTAGGTTCTTGTACTATGAAATTGAATGCGGCAAGTGAACTAATTCCAATCACTAATCCGAATTTCGCGAACATGCACCCGTTTGCTCCGAAAGAACAAGCAGCCGGATACCATACGTTTATGGAAGAACTCGCCAAAGACCTTTGTGAATGTACCGGATTCGCAGGAGTATCCTTGCAACCAAATTCTGGCGCACAAGGTGAATATGCAGGCCTTATGGTTATAAAGGCTTTCCATGAAGCAAATGGCGACTTCCAACGTAAAAAAATCATCATCCCATCGAGTGCGCATGGAACCAATCCTGCGTCTGCGGTTATGGCTGGATTTGAGGTAGTTGTTACCGGATGTGATGACCAAGGTAACATTGACATTACGGAATTGAAAACAGTTGCGGAACAGCTGGGAGATGAACTGGCAGGAATCATGGTTACTTATCCATCAACGCACGGCGTGTATGAGGAAGGCATCCGAGAAATTACCTCAATTATACATACGCAAGGAGGTCAAGTTTACATGGATGGGGCCAACATGAATGCCCAGGTTGGATTAACAAACCCTGGAAATATTGGAGCAGATGTTTGCCACTTGAACTTGCACAAAACCTTTGCTATTCCGCATGGTGGCGGCGGTCCAGGTATGGGTCCGATTGGTGTTGCGGCCCATTTGGTGCCCTTTTTACCAAGTAATCCTTTACACGCCACAGGTGGTAACCAAGCCATTCACGCCATATCTTCTGCCCCTTATGGAAGTGCATTGATCTTGTTGATTTCATACGGATACATCAAAATGTTAGGGTACAAAGGACTTCGTGAATCGACCGAATTGGCGATTGTAAATGCGAACTACATTGCTGCTTGTTTGAAAGATCATTATCCAATTTTGTACACGGGAGCTCATGGTACCGTGGCACACGAGTTAATTCTTGATTGCCGTGAATTCAAAAAGAATGCGGATGTAGAAGTAGCGGATATGGCTAAACGACTCATTGACTTTAATTTCCACGCCCCTACCGTTTCATTCCCAGTGGCTGGAACCTTAATGATTGAACCTACGGAATCTGAAGATAAAGCAGAACTTGATCGCTTCATTGAAGCTATGATTAAGATTAGACAAGAAATTGCAGATATCGAAGCAGGGAAATATCCAAAAGACAATAACTTACTTAAAAATGCGCCACATACCGCGGATTGCATTATTAACCGAACATGGGAATATCCATATACACCAGCAGAAGCGGCTTATCCACTACCCTATTTAATGAAAAATAAGTACTGGGTACCTGTTCGTCGCGTGGATAATGCCTATGGCGATCGGAATTTGGTGTGTGCTTGTCCGAGCATTGAATCCTACATGACCGCTTAATGAACATTGATATACTCGCCTTTGGCGCGCACCCGGATGACGTAGAAATTTCCTGCGGGGGTACTTTATTGCGCTACGCGGACGAGGGTAAGCAGATTGCAATCGTTGACCTTACACAAGGAGAGTTAGGTACGCGTGGGAGCGGCGCCTTACGCATGGAAGAATGCAAGGCTGCATCACAGATTCTAGGTCTTGTAGATCGTGTAAATCTGGGAATGGCCGATGGATTTTTTGAAGAAAATGAAGACCATTTGCATCAAATCATTCGTGAGATTCGACACTTTAGGCCAAAACTCATCTTTGCAAATTCAATCAGAGACAGACACCCTGATCACGGTCGTGCGGCTGCCTTGGTAGCCCGTGCTGCATTTTTATCTGGTTTGCCTAAAATTAATACGGAGCGTAACGGGATTTCCCAAGAGGCCTACCGTGCCCCTATGCTGCTGCACTACATTCAGGACATCTACATTGAGCCCGATGTAGTATTAGACGTTAGTGCGTATGCGGAAGAAAAAATCAAGGTGGTACAATGCTTCTCTTCACAGTTTTTCGACCCAAATTCTACGGAACCGGAAACACCCATTTCGAATGCACACTTTTTCGAATTCATGAAGGGCAGAATGCTGCAATTTGGTCGTCCAATCGGGGCTAAATATGCCGAAGGGTTTACCGTGAATCGAACGCTTGGGGTAAGCGACCTGTTCCATTTGATTTAATACATCAAGAGCGCTCCTGCAATCCCAGCAATTACGCTAGACAATTTAAGCAGGTTAAATTTGTGGTTTTCTGAAGTTTCAAAAATGATGGTGGTTGAAATATGCAAGAACATTCCGATCACCACCCCCAATACTACCGGCACGCTGATGCCCGTTTGTTCCATGGGTACTTTTAAGCCGATAAGTAAGCCTAAGGGCGTCATAATACCGAAGAGCAATAAAACCAACCAAGCCATTCCTTTTCGCAGCGAGGTATTTAATAATAAGGTCATAAGGGCAATTGCCACCGGAATTTGATGAAAAACAATTCCCCAAAACAAGGAGAGTTTGTGGTCATGATGATGTAACTGATGCAAGGGATCCACATCATTACCCAAGGGAATTCCTTCAATGATGGAGTGAATAGATAGCGAAATAAAAAGTGCCCACGGCATGGCTTGTCCTTTGTGCACATGAATATGACCATGCTCAATTCCGCCAGAAAAATATTCCATGATGAGCTGAATTAAGAACCCAACTAAAATATAAATCCCAATGTTGGCGGTTTCGCCGGCATACAGTTCAGGCAATAAATGTTCAAACACAATAGCTAATAGAAATCCACCGCTGAATGCAAGGGCAAGTTTAATGAACTGCGACTTATTATTTGCTTGAAGAAAATGAACGAATCCCCCCCCTGCAGCAACTACAGCAATTAGAACCGCAACCATCAATACAGGACTCATTTTTTCTGTGCAATTAAAATTAAACGAGGAGATGTTGACGAATCAAACTCGCTTAAGGCATAGTCGCCAAAGGTATGGAGAATATGAAAGTGTTCGTTCAACAGTTCCTGAAAATCCGAAAGACCAAGCAGTTGAACTTGTTCGGTAAAATGAAATGCCTTACCCTGATCAGTAAACTCAATGTGCTTGATTACTTTACCCGCGGAGAGTTTTCTTCGAATATTAAACGTTAATGCATCACGTTGTACGTGCTCTACAGGCACTAAGGTATCAATTACGCGCTGGGCATTTAAAAAATCAATCACTAAGATCCCGCTGGGTATTAACATGGTATGTACCGAGTCAATTACCCGTTGATTTTCCGCAGTGGAATCAAAATAACCGAAGCTGGTAAACAAATTGAATACGGCATCAAAGGATTCGTTTTGAAGGGGTTCACGCATGTCTTGAACCTGAAACCGTAATCCATCAACGGCAGATTCATTGGCAAAGGCGATGCTTTGTGGAGACAAATCAGTGCCTAGTACATTCAATCCCAGGGCATGAAGCGTTCGGGAATGTCTACCTTTCCCACAGGCTAAATCCAAGACCTTAGACCTTGGTTTAAGGGCTAAAAAATCGACTAAACGCTCAATAAATGCTTGCGCTTCTTCCTCGCTTCGGTGATTATAAAGCTGGTGATAATACGAAGTATCAAACCAAGAAGCGAACCATGGCGTATCTGTCATTCGACAAAGATAGGGAAAAGCCCGCGGAAGCAATGCAACTTTGGCGTATCTTAGAAGCGTGAAACGCATTGGACTCACCGGAGGAATTGGTTCCGGAAAAAGTTATATCGCCGGGGTACTCGAAAAAATGGGCTATCCGGTATATTATTCAGATGAGCAAGCAAAAGTGCTTACCGATACGCATCCTGAAATTCGAGCTGGATTAATTTCTAGGTTTGGAACTGGCATTTATTCGGAGGGAATACTCAACAGAAAGGAACTTGCGGCACATATTTTTAATTCAGAAAGCGACCGGATTTTTGTAAATCAGCTCATTCATCCGGTGGTTAGGGCTGACTTTGACCGTTGGTGTGCCGAACAACATACAGCACTAGTTTTCAACGAAGCTGCGATTCTTTTTGAGACAGGGGCTTATACCCAATTCGACGGAACGCTTTTGGTTGTGGCGCCTTTGGATTTGCGCATTCAGCGGGTCATGCAGCGAGACCGTTGCAACGAAGAAAAGGTTAAAGAGCGTATGAAAGCTCAATGGTCCGACGAGCAGAAAATACCCTTAGCCACTGCGGTGATAACCAGCAACGGGATATTACCTTTAGTATCTCAAATAGAAGGGTCAGTTCAAACACTTCTTAGTCTTTAGACTTAATGGCTCTTGTGATAACAAAAAGGAGAAAAAAAACAAGCGTGATAACGACTAATACAACTCCACCGTTGCTTAAATTAAATTCACCTTTTTGCATCTCGTACTTGCGTCCATAAACAAAACGCGCGACGATTGTTATTACCGCCATAATTAACCAAATCCATGGGTTAATCTACAACATCAATAATCCAAATTCAAGGTAATCCCAAAGGTCAATGGATAAAGCGTTGCGGTGGCTGATTTTTTAAATAAAGGCGTTAGGTTATAATTCACAAAAAGGCCATAGTGATCAAATCCCAATCGAGTGGTTGCATAGGCACCAAAAGGAGCAAGCTGAAACCGTGAGTTTACGGTGTTTTGAAAGCTGTCACCGTTGCTGTATTTCCCTCGGGTTGACCAGGAACCACCAGCGGTCCAATATCCTACGGCACCCACATTTAAATAAAAAGAATTTTTAGTCTTTGCCTTGCTGCAAACCTCAAACAATAAAGGAAGGCTTAATGAAGTGTGGGTGAAGTTGTTTGATCGATATGATTGACTTGTGTTCAATACAGCCCATAAGGTATCATTATTTCCACCAGGAACCGTCGACGTATGAACCAAATCGTATTGACCAAGATCAACCGAGGATAAATTAAATCCCAACCCCGTGGTAAGTCCAAGGTATTGCTTAAAAATTGGCAACTTGTACTCAAATAGATTAAAGCCTAAGGTAAATACATTCAGGTCGGAGGCATTCCAATACGGATAATCGGTTGGATTATCCATCATAAGATTTCCGAAACCAATATCAATCCCTGAAAAATGTGGGCTTGGTTTATCGTCTTCATCTTCGCTTGGTTCTGTATCATCCCCCACTTCAAAATTAATGGGTAGTGACATATACATCGCTGAATCTTTACACGCAGGATTCCAATTCCAATGAAGCAAATTAGTCACTCTCAAGGCTTCTTTGTCCAGGGACGGATGTGCTGATTTAGTTACTGTTGCCTTAGACACATTTCCAGAACGATCCACCACGAATCGAACATAGACTTTTCCAGAAATCCCTTGATCTACGCAATCTTGAGGATAGTTGACTTCATTATTTATAAACTTCATCAATCCTTCATAACCCGTTGGGTACATCGCACATTCCTCCTCCAGCGTAGTAGTAATAATTGGTTCTGAAGCTTGCGCCCAAGCGGATACGCCTAAAAAACTCAACAGGGAAATCGCTAATATATTTTTCATAATCCTTCGTTTTTTACCAAAAATACGCATTAAAATCCAACGCTCACCCGCAGCATGAAATTTCTGCCCGCTTGTGGATAAAAGAACCGTTCGGTAGTTTTTACCCCTGCATATTGATAGGCAAACGCATACCCATTGTTCGAGTACATTTGATTAAAGACATTATTAACGATTCCTGAAAGCTGGATTACCGTATTTTCTTTGGTTGTAAACGTTTTTCTTAGCCCAAATGAGGAATAATTAAAGGCAGGGAGTTCACTCGTTTCGATGTTATCCATGTATTGTTTGCTTACGAATTTTGACGTCCAATCCACCGAAAGCTTCCATGCGGGAACCGTATAACTTACCCCTAATCCTGCAATAACACTAGGTGAAAAAGACAAGGTCGTTTGGCTATACGTAGTTTCCTGTTGGGTGTAATAAGGAACCGAATCCAAGTATACATCCAGGTAATCCACGTAGTTATTCGCCCTGTTTTGACTCAAGGTGAGGTTTCCATTGATTTCAAGGTTCTTGATGCGTTTGTACTTCGCTTCTAACTCAATTCCTCGGCGGTAACTGTCCTTTACATTCGTTCGGGTATAGCCCCCAACGTCGTTGATTTGTCCCGTTAATACCAATTGGTTGTCAAAATCCATGTAGTAAAGTGTTCCTTTTAAGATCAATCCTCTTTTTTGCCAGGTATATCCCACCTCATAATCCATTAAGGCTTCCGATTTTGGACGACTGCTTGGGGTAGATTCCCTAAAATCTCTACGCACCGGTTCTCGATTGCTTCGACCTACGGAAGCATAAAATTCATGGTTTGATTTTAATTGATAAAATACAGAGGCCTTTGGATTGAAAAAGTGAAAGTCAACAGTTTGCGTAACATCTTTCAATACCCCAGAGACAAAATCTAAGCCCAAAAACTCATAATTGACATACCGATATTGCATGTCGAGGATCCACTGAAACTTTTGTTTACGCTGTTGAAGTTTTGCATAATGACTGAATTCGAATTTATTTCCAAGCTCATCATAGTAGCGATCACCCAAGTCGCTATCGGATGCAAAACGCGACCAAATCACCTCACCAAAATGTGCGCCGCGATAGTTATTTATTGCCCCGCCCATAGTAAGTTGAACTCCCTGCCCCTGGTAGGTTAAGGCGTAAATGGACCCAATAAAGTGATTGTCTAACCACCTTCTGCGGATTAAGTCCGACGAATTAACCGTATCCCCGCCAAGAATCACGGGACTCATTTGATAGGTGGATAACTCATCATTAGTTCGGTACTCTTCATAATACCCTCGTCCATAGGTGTAATGTCCTGCGCCATTCAATACCCATTTTCCATTTTTAAAGCGATGGGTCAAATGCAACTGATAATTATCTTGTTGATAATGGTCAACCTGGTTTTGATAGGTATAATAGTTATAGGTTCTTCCCGAATTGAGTAAATTTTGACGTTCAGCATCGGACAAGCCATTGCGATCGGCGTAGTCGTTGCGGTCTGCCGCCGTTCCGAAGACCACACTTTCGGGGGTACCGTACCACGACTGGTAGGTAATTTCTTTCCCACTGAATGCTACCCCCTTGAGTACGGTTTGTTTTCCAACCCAACCGGCGCTAAGATACCACGAACGAAGGTTCGAAGAGGCCCGGTCAATGTAGCCATCAGACCCTATTCGAGACAAACGCGTTTCAATAAAATATTTCCCTTTAATTAGGCCGGTATTGGCTTGAATCGAAGTTTTGAAGGAGTTGAAGGAACCGTAGCTGACGTCTAATTTTCCCGTTGCTTGGTCGCTGATGTCGTTGGTTTTTAGATTTAAAGCAGCGCCAAAAGCGGCGGCACCGTTGGTAGAAGCGCTCACGCCCCGTTGAAAATCGATGGATTGGGTGGAGGATACTAAATCAGGCATATTCACCCAATACACATCATGCGATTCCGGGTCATTTACTGGGATTCCATTGATGGTAACATTTAAACGGGAGGCATCAATTCCACGCACTCGAATTCCACTGTAACCGATGCCATTTCCTGCATCGGAGGTGGTAACTACCGATGGCATTTGATCGAGTAAAAAAGGAATATCTTGTCCCATGTTTTTTGCATT
>CANHSL010000038.1 GCA_947463385.1 Flavobacteriales bacterium | reverse complement strand
GAAGCAGCTGCGCGCTGAAAAGGGATTTTATTCTTTTCTGCTACTTGAATAATCTGACGTAAAAAATTATTCTGTACCGCCGGACCGTAAGTCAACACGGGACCTTCCCCAGATTTTTGGTCGCCATTTTCAATTTTGCTAACCATCGGAGTTCCGGTATCGTGACACACATCAGTAATTAGGGCCACGTCTGGTTTGATTCGATGGGCGATCATTTCAGCACCGCGCAAACCTATTTCTTCTTGTACGGCATTTACCACATACAAACTAAAGGGAAGGCTCACCTTTTTTTCCTTGAGCATTCGCGCTACTTCAGCAATCATAAATCCACCTACCCGATTATCTAAGGCACGACCGACATAGCGGTTTTTATTCAGTACCATAAATTCATCTTCAAAGGTGGCCACACAGCCTACATGTACCCCAAGCTTTTCTACTTCTTCCTTGGTCGCACACCCACAATCTAAAAAGATATTCTTCATGCTTGGCGCTTCATCCTTGGTATGGCGCATGTGGATCGCAGGCCATCCAAATACTGCCCGAACAATGCCTTTATCCGTATGAATATTCACGCGTTTCGACGGGGCAATCATGTGGTCGGAACCGCCATTTCTTCGCAAGTAGATAAAGCCATCGCTGGTGATGTAATGTACGAACCATGAAATCTCATCGGCATGCGCTTCAATCACCACCTTGTAGGGTTTTCCAGGATTAATAACCGCAGCAACCGAACCGTAATTATCAATGATAAATTCATCGGTAAAGGGCCGCATATAATCCATCCATAATTTTTGTCCGGGCGATTCAAAACCGGTGGGACTTGCGTTGTTGAGGTATTGTTCTAAGAATTTTTCTGATTTGGTAGTGATAATTTTTTTCATGGGTTATTTTTTTTCTATTCATTTGTGAAGCCATATTGCTTCCATTCTAACTATTTTCTACAATCTGTATTTCCTCCTCCGTCAATCCATACAACTCATACACCATACGGTCAATTGCTGCGTCGGTTTGGTCTATTTGGGATTTGAGGTCGATAGCTTGTTTTTTGAATCGTTCAAATCTATCAAACCAATCGTCTTTTATTATACCAAACAAGGGTGTTTTTAATTTTTTAAGTTCTGATTCAAATTCATCCCAAGTAAGTATTTGCCAGTTTTCAATTTTTTTTGACGTTTTTAATTGTTGAAAGTCTGATCGCAAAAGTTTAAGAAATTTCAGATTTATGGAATGATATTCTTTGTTCAAATTTATTATTGAATCTGCCTTTTTAATGAATTGGATTTGATCAATTGGTAAAGAACTAATAATTGGCAAATCCTTCACTTGAAATACTCTTAATTCTACATATCCTCCTTGTAAACTTGTGTTTATATATTTTTTTCTAGCAAAAAAACTCATTAAGTTAGAATTTAGAATAGTTAATACATATCTTAAATCAGTTCGGTCATTACTTGTTATACAATATGTCGTATTAATTGGCAAAACCCCCTCAAAATCAATACAAGCCTCTATGTTGTAACATATTTTTTTAATTAAAATTTTATCTTTCTGTATATCATTTTCTCTAAAATTAGTTGAGGAGAATCGCCCCTCTTTGTAATTTAGATGATATCTATTTACTTCACTATTTGAAACACAGAATAAACTTCCCTCAATTAAATTATTTGATGTTGAAAGAGGGCGCCAAACATCAAATTCACATTTTTCTACATTCCCAATTTTGTCAATAATAGACTCGGAATCATCCGTCAATTTATTGATTTGAACGGACTTAAAATCATCTTTGGTTATATTGTGATTATACGTTTTTGTGTTTTTAAAAACATAAATCACAGGATAAACAGAGGCATCAGGAAAAACTTTTTGATTAGTTAAATCCCAAAATTCTTCAATTTTAATCTTATCACTTAAAAACTGTAAAATTGCTACACCATACTTTGAAATCAGAAATTTATCCGGTAAAATAAACGAAGAATATCCATTTGATTTATTAATTCTTTGGGATAATTCCATAAATAATACATACAAATCATATTGATCAAATGCTGATGAATACTTAACAGTATAAAAAGGTTTTTCTTCTGCGTTTATATTCCTATTACTCACATAAGGAGGGTTCCCAATCACCACATCAAAACCACCTGTATATTCTGTTTTAAGGCAATCTTCGTAGGTTTTGACAAAGCGACTAATTATAGTTTCTAGTTTGGGATTACGAGGGAGCTTGTGTTTTTCTTTGTTATTTTCAATGTAATGAACGGTATTCCAGAACTGTTCATCCGATACTATGGGTTTACATCCGAATTTTTGTGTCCATAGGCTGTTTTGTTTTTCACCGCGTGGTGTGTCGATGCGATGTACAGCGCTGCTATCGTCAAGGGAGCCTGTGTTTTCTGTATCGTCAAGGGAGCATGCTCCCTTGTTGTAGGAGCCTGCTCCCTTGTTGCGGGAGTCTGCGCTTCGTATTTCGTCAAGGGAGCCTGCTCCCTTGT
The DNA here is from genome assembly GCA_947463385.1 of Flavobacteriales bacterium. GTDB lineage: Bacteria > Bacteroidota > Bacteroidia > Flavobacteriales_D > Crocinitomicaceae > UBA952. The sequence goes on along the minus strand of CANHSL010000038.1, from coordinate 20,182 downwards.
TGTGGGAGGTTTGTCCATGTTCTACTACTTTTGTAATTCCTCTTAGGATATTTACAGCTCTTGCAGTTTTTGCTTTTATTTTCTGCATGATACTCGATATTTCACCCTCTTCACAAACCAAAAGAATATGCATATGATCCCTACAAAGATTGAAGGCTGCTATGTTTAAATCATCTTCTTTTGCAATTTCAGAAACCGTAGTAGCAATAAGTTCCTCTTCTTCTTTTGTTAATGGATTCACTTCGGCATTCGGTTTACTACCATCAAATCTTCTTTCTCGAACCTTGAATTCTAACATTCTCGGTGAAGTCCGGCTATCGTGTAAACTTGTGGTAATATGAAATGCAAATTTGTTCTTTTCAATAAACACGGAAGGAAATTCTCTTCCCCAATTAAACGCTTTATCACCAGCAACTTTTGGATCATCAATGAGTGAGTTTCCGCATTTAATGTTATTTGATAAATTGGATAATTTTCTACCGGGTTGTGCAGTTCTTAACCATAAAGAAAGCTTAGCTATTTCAACACTTTCTTCATTGATGTCAACACCGTAAATATTGTTTTCCAGAATTTGTAGATCCGTATCAAATAAACGCAGTGGTGAATTGGTTAGTTCTGCGATTAGATCATCCACAAACTTGTGTTCTTCAATAAAAAAAGACAGTGCTTGGTTTAGGAAAGCGCCACTACCACATGCCGGGTCACACACTTTGACAGTTAGTAACCAAGACTTATAGGTGTTCAATCTTTCAAAAAGGTCTTTACCCTTTTCATTCAGTTTTCCATCTGTTTTTTGGAAGTCATCAATGAAAATATCTATGTCTAGTTTTAGTTCTGATTTCTTTTCTGAACAGAGTTTACCAAGTGTATTATCTACAATGTATTTGGTAATGTACTTCGGGGTGTAGAATACACCATCCTTCTTCCGTTTGCTTTTGGTTTTATCCAATTGTTCACCACGTAGTTCTGCTTCCACATCATCCACCTCATTCAATGAGTGTTCGAAGATGTGACCAAGTATGTTTACGTCTACATCGGTGTTGAAGTCGTATTGAGATAATTTTAAGAGATCATCTTTGAGTACATCATCATCAATTATTAATTGATCTAAAACGTCATCTGGAGCAAACAACTCGCCCCCAAATTCAGGTATAAGAACGTTTCCATTATTATCTTTTTTACCTAAGTACAAATTATTAAAGAACAAAAGAACTAATGCGTACAAGGGTCTTGGTGTATCAAATGCGTCATCCCGTAGGGCTTGCCATTTTTCAACAATCTGTACAACTGAATTGGTGCTAATTAACCCCTTGTCTTCAGCAAATAAAACAAACAAGACTCGGTCTAGAAATTTCTGTGATTTTTTAAATAAAGCTAATCTATCAAACTGGGGGTTGTTCGTTAACGCATTCTCGAAAAAACTACCCTTGAAGTTTGAGTAATCTTTGTAAAGTTTCTTTGAAATTTCTTCCTCATGAAACTTTGTTTCCTGACGCAGTAACTTAGGTATATTTTTATCCAATAGCCCTTCTTTCCTGAGATAGAGATAGAATCGCTTAAATGATTCTTTATCTAAATTGTATAAATCGAATTCCTCGTATTCAGTTGCATCATCTATGTAAAACCGAAGCTTATGGAAATTGGATGAAATGACATAACTGCATTCCTTGTGATTGTTCTTGTATCCGAATGCTTGGTCCTTTACGGTGTCTAGATTTTTAGTTTTATTATCTTTTAATTCAATTACACCAACTACTTTTTCATCCTTCAATATCGCTCCATCCGCTTTTCTAGCGTTGCCCTCATTCTTTTTTTCAGTTTCAATATTATATGGACTTTCAGGATAAACTGAGTATCCAAGAACAGAACCAAAAATATCTTTTATAAATCCTTCTTGATATTGTTCTTCTTTAGCAATTCGTATATTCTTGATTTTATCCGTAGAATAAACCTTTAAATATTCATTGTATGCAATATCAAGGTCCAGTGGGTCTAAATCCTTTAAATGTTTCTTTACAATCGCCTCTTGAAATAGTGCCATTTCCCTCTAAGTTATTTCATTAACGTTACGTTTCCTTTGATGATGTTTTCTAAGCCCCCGTAACAGGTGACTTGCAGGTAGTAGTCGTAGACGTCCGGATCGAGTTTTCTTCCTTGATAGATTCCATCCCATCCGAAATTCACATCCGTTGATTCAAATACCATTTCACCCCAGCGGTCAAACACCCTGAAGATCATTTTTTCTACAAATAGTCCACGTACAAACAACACATCGTTATTCCCGTCATTGTTTGGAGAAAATGCATTTGGAACATAGACATAAGGTCCATCACAAATAATCTCGTAGACCTTCACTTCCGTGGTATCGCTCACCGTACACACACCGTCTGAAACAAATAAAGTGAACACCGTGGTTTCATCTACCGTGGCTTGCGTATTTTGCGCATTCGGATTGAGCACCGGAGCCGCTGGCACCCACTGATACATCGGATAACCTGATGGCGCGCCAGTCAACGAAATCGTGGATCCCGGGGTGACTAAAGGTGGATTAGCACTGGCTTGCACTAAACTGGGATTGATGTAGGATACGCTGACATAAACAGAATCTTCTACCACACACCCGTTCGCACTGGTTGCTTCTAAATACAGGTATTGCGTGGCTTGCGGTAAGATGGTCGCAGCCGCTTGATTCGTTGCCCCTTGGATGATGGCCGCTGGACTCCACACATAACTAAACATTTCTTGTGAATTATTAATTGCGGTATAAAGGGTGGGGCTATTTAAACAGATTGAATCAGGTCCGGAGATACTGATTGATTCTGAAAACACCGTAATGCTGATGGAATCTGTGTATGAACAATTTCCATTTCCTGCCGTCAAATAATAAGTTGCTGTGGTTGGAACCAAGACTTCCAATGAAGGATCTTGCACCGGATTATTCAAGGTATCGGTAAATTGATTATTGCTTGACCAAACAAAAGCGTTAGGACTACCCACAAAGGTACTTGGAGAGAGCACGATGGTAGAATCCACGCACAAATACATAGCATTAGGCAAGGAGAAACTTACCGAAGGATAAACCGTTATGGTAACGGCAGCCGTATCGGAGGCATTACACACGGAATCAAAAATAACGAGCTCGGTGATGTATTGTCCAGGGACTGTATAAGTTACTTGGGGTTCATAGGTAAGCGAGTCGATTACTCCATTACCGAAATCCCAATAGAAATTCGTAGTTACCGTGGAGGAATTATTAAAATCGACCACCACCGGGCTGCACCCACTTTCCGGACTGGGTTGGTAGTTCGCAATTACGGGAACATCAAATTGAACAAACACGCTATCTGTTTTGGAACAATATCCATTGTTAGCGGAAACATAATACCATCCGGGATTATTATTTGAAATCAACAAGGTTGAATCATTCGGGGATGGCGTTAACGGAGGCGTGAATGCGGAATTATTCCCCCACAGGTATTGACTCGCTGCTCCGTTGGTATTAATGGTAAGTGCATAAGGCGTATTCGAACACAGCGCAAGGGTATCAAACAACGCGAAATCAATAGAATCCAATACGGTAATGGTGATTTCGGCCGTATCGGTTAGGTTGCAAATACTGTCTGTCACATACAAATACACCTGGTATTGCCCCGGATTGGTATAGGTAACGGTTGGATTGAACACCGTAGAGCTGGTATTGTTGTTCCCGAAATCCCACAAATAATCATCGTTCTGGGAAGAAAAATTATTGAATGTCACTTGAAAATCCTCGCACCCAATGGTTTGATTGGCTATAAATTGCGCCGAAGGAATTAACTCGAAATCAAACTTAAATAAGAGGTTGTTACAATTGGTACTGTTATTTACACTGGAATATGCTCCCGGCGTAATGGGAAAGTCACTGTGTCCACCACAGCCCCCACAAACGGATTGATAAACCACCCCATTTTTGTCGAAGCGACTCGTTCCACCATCCACGTGTTCTGTCGAAATAGTTCCGCCCATGTAGGTAGCATAAAGTAAACTCAAGAAATCATGTTCTATGACCATCAAATAGAAATCGAACCCGGTGGTATTCGGCTGATAGGCATTACCCGAAATGGGCATTCCAGAAATTGGGACATTTTGCAAGATATTGGCTCCCCAACCGGAGATGTAAATATTTCCGCAGATATCTACCAGGAAGGCGGAAGGCGAAATATTAATCTGGCTGCTCCCGTTCCCAATGGTTGCACTCGCTTGATTGGTAGATAGGTTATTGGTAAGCTTGATTACAAACTGGCTGGAGTTCGGGTTGGTGTAAGGCGCATTCCACGTTGGAAAAATCCCTCCAACCGACTGACCCAGTACAAATACATTGTTGTTTCGATCTACCTCTACAAAAAATGCTTGGTCATAATCGGTTCTCCCTAAGTACGTTCCTGCAGTGATTGCCGTTCCTCCTGGGTTCAATCTAATAACAAATCCATCCGATTTTCCCCCTTGATAGGCGCCCATGAGTCCGCCAACGGTACCCGTTAAATTCGTAGACGAGGTGCCACCGCATGTAAAGATGTTATTGAGTGTATCAACTTTCACCGAATAACATGCATCGTTTTGACTTCCGCCATAATAGGAGGAGAATTGCAAGGCATTAAACGAAGGGCTCAATCTAAAAAGAACACCATCTTGTGCCCCAGCATTCGTAGCTTGAAACGCATTCACGGTTGGGAAATTCGTTGACCGAGTGCACGAAGCAATCAATACATTACCTGCCTGATCCAGCATGATTTCACCGCGGAACTGATCGCCGTAATTGGTAGTCAAGGAATCATACAAAAATGCACCGTTGTACGGCAGGGAGGTGATTTTATAATTTACCCCATCATTCCCGGTACCGCCAACATAGGTAGAAGCCAAGAGGTTTTGACCGTTTGCGCTGAGTTTGGAAACAAATAAATCCGTTCCTTGATTCAGAAAATACACCCCATTAAAAAGAAAATTTGCATTCGCAACACCCCCAGCGTGTGCGGGTTGATAGGCGCCATTTGTAGTTGGGAAATCAATACTCGATGTAGCACCAAAGATGTAGATGTTATCCACGGAATCACAGATTAAACTGTGTGCAGTCTCCGTTCCTTGCACCATATCGCCCCCTCCTAAAAAGGTAGCCCAAAGCATGGCTGTTCCGGTTGGATTGTATTTGGTAATAAACACATCCGTTACCCCGTAATTTCCACCAATGGCGACAAAATTCCCGGTAGGGTCATACGAAGATCCGTTCGGCATGGGGAAATTGTTCCCGTATACCATCCCCGCTGAATACGCCGCACCACTTTGCCCATAGGTGGCCGTCATTCCAAAATTATCAGAAAATGCCCCGTTGTACGTAGCAAAAACCAATACCGGATCGATGACCAAGGGAACCGATTTATTATATGAACCCAAGCGAAAAACCACCTCATCTCCTTGTACGATGAATTTACAATCCACCCATATTCTTTGCCCATTGATCTCCTGAAATGCAGCTAATTGCTCCTGTTTGATTTGACCCAAGGGTGTTTCTATTACTAAATTCCCTTTTCTATCCACGCTGAGTTTGCTGTGTCCCGCATATTGCATACGAATTTGAGTAGGATCCGCACCGGGTGAAACTACAAATCCATATTCTTGATTGAGGCCGGTTGCATTTAATGTTAAATCGATTCCCGGATACAGTTGATGCCTTACAACGCGATCATACCCGTGAACCTCAGCGGCCCACGCCGTTGAATCTTTTCCAAGAAAATAATTATGATAAAACGAAGTTGCTCCCGATTTCTCCAACGTGTTGAATGGAAGCGAGTTAACAAAGGCTGCGTGCACTACATGTTCCCGAATGTTTTGATTTTTTTGTTTCTCACCCCGCTCGTGCGCGTGCGCCATGGCACTTAAATCTTGCTGATGAAAGATCAGTTTATTCTTCATCACCCAAAGCTTACCGCCTTCCTTTTCGCCTTTAAACAAGACCTCTGATGGCCATTGTCCTTTATTCTCAAAAAACTGAATGGCATTCAAAGCCGGCATGGATTGAAAATTCCCTTGAGGTGCCTGCGCATGAACCCCAACCGCTAAATAAAGTACTCCAAGAAATAAAACCCACCACTTCATCGCTCTAAAAATACGGATTTTATTCAGGTGAAAAAAAGTAATCGGAGCACAGCGCGCTTTTTTGTAATTTTACTTCGCTTACAGCATACTATTCATGAATCGAATTACAGAACTTTTTAAGATAAAATACCCACTCATTCAAGGCGGCATGATTTGGTGCTCCGGATGGGAATTAGCTTCTGCTGTTTCCAACGCAGGCGGCCTTGGATTAATTGGATCAGGATCGATGTATCCTGAAATTTTAAGAGAACAAATCCTGAAATGTCAAGCGGCAACAGACAAACCCTTTGGTGTAAACATTCCGCTCTTGTATCCAAACATAGAAGAACATTTAACCACACTGATTGAACTAAAAGTTCCCATTGTTTTTACTTCGGCAGGAAATCCAAAAGCCCATACGGCGCGATTAAAAGCGGCGGGAATTACAGTAGTTCACGTAGTATCCTCCAAGAAATTTGCGTTAAAAGCACAGGAAGCGGGCGTAGACGCGATCGTGGCCGAAGGATTTGAAGCAGGCGGACACAACGGTAGAGAAGAAACCACTACCTTATGTTTAATTCCTTCCGTTGCAGAAGCCGTTGATATTCCCGTGATTGCAGCGGGCGGCATTGGAAGTGGCAAAGCCATGTTAGCGGCTATGATTTTAGGAGCCGATGGCGTTCAAGTGGGCAGCCGTTTTATAGCAACGCCGGAGTCGAGTGCACACATGGCATTCAAGGAACGAATTCTTCAGGCAGAAGAAGGCGACACCAAACTTACCCTCAAGGAAATTACGCCAGTGCGCTTACTTAACAACCCCTTCTATCAAGAAATACAGGCCATATACGAACGGAACGGCACCCCCGAAGAATTAGCGGCTCACCTGGGAAGAGGTCGAGCAAAAAAGGGCATGTTTGAAGGCGACTTAGATGCGGGTGAATTAGAAGTTGGACAAGTTTCAGCAATGATTCGCAGCGTAAAACCTGCGGGTGAAATTGTCAACGAAATGATCGAAGAATTTAACCGTGCAGCACAACAATTAACGAATTTAACATTATGATTAACTTTCATCGCTTTACCCTTCCCAATGGGTTGAAGGTGATTTTTCACCAAGATAAAACGACGCCCATGGCGGTAGTTAACACCCTTTACGATGTGGGTGCACGGGATGAAGACCCAAATCATACGGGGTTCGCTCACCTTTTTGAACACTTAATGTTCGGTGGTTCTGTGAATATTCCTGATTTTGATGCCCCCTTGCAGCGTGCCGGAGGAGAAAGCAACGCATTTACCAGCAACGACATCACCAATTATTACGATGTGCTTCCATCTCAAAACATTGAAACCGCCTTGTGGCTTGAGAGCGATCGCATGTTATCCCTGGCCTTTTCCGATAAAAGTTTAGAGGTGCAGCGCAGCGTGGTCATTGAAGAATTTAAGCAACGCTATTTAAATCAACCCTATGGCGATGTATGGTTGGAATTAAGACCTTTGGCGTATAAAGTCCATCCGTATCAATGGGCTACAATTGGGAAAGAAATCAGCCACATTGAACAAGCCACTATGGATGATGTGCGTTCCTTTTTTGGGACACATTATCACCCTGGAAATGCCATACTAACGATTGCAGGAAACTACGAAAATAATCAAATCGAAGACTTGGTGTCCAAGTGGTATGGAAACATCCCAGGGAAAAAGAAAGGGGCTCGGATCTTGATGCAGGAACCGCCGCAAAACGAATATAGAACCTTGACGCTTAAGCGAAACGTACCGGCTTCAGCGTTCTATTACGCCTTTAAAATGTCGGAACGTAAATCGGAAGGATATTACATTGCCGACTTACTCTCGGATGAGGTAGGAAAAGACAAATCAGGCAAGCTGTATTTGAGCCTTAAAAAAGACAAGGCGCTGGTTCATGAAATCAATGCCTACATCTTAGGATCGCTCGATGAAGGCTTATTTATAGTTTCTGGTAAGCTTATGCCCGGAAAAACCTTCGAGGCCTTAGATGAAGCATTATGGGACGTCCTGGAAACCTTCAAAAACACCTTGATTTCCACCCCTGATTTAATAAGGCTGCGTATGAAAGGGAAGACCTCTAAGGCGTTTCAAGAGCAAGGACTTTTAAACCGAGCGATGAATCTTTCGTTCTTCGAATTATTAGGCGATGCGCATGGAATCAACGAAGAAGAAGCGATCTACAATGCCATTGAAGCACGTCATTTACAAGACTATGCCAAATCGCTCTTCAACCCAAGCAATTGCTCCCGATTATTCATTGAATCTGAAACTAACTAACATGACAGAAACTATAAACCGTTCGCAGGCTCCTTCAGTTTCCTTATCCAATGACATTAATTACATTGAACCGGAGCGCCACCTGACACCGGCGGGTGTCCCCGTGTATTTGATGCGCAATGAAACCAGCGAAGCCGTTAAATTGGAATTGATTTTTGACGCAGGCTCTATTTACGATGAAAAACCGGTGGCTGGATTAACCACCGGGATGCTTTTAGCAGGTACCGCCGACAAAACCATGGCAGAAATCAACGATATGATTGATGACCACGGGGGGTATTTCAATGCCAGTGTAAGCGCTGATTATGCCTACCTAAACATATTCGGGTTGAATGAATCCATGGATCAATTAGTCCCGATCATTGAGGAAGCGCTTTATCATGCAAACTTCCCGGAAACCGAATTAATACAACTGAAAGCGGAGCGAAAACAAAACTTAATGGTGTCACTCGAAAAAGTAAGCACCCTGGCACAGCGCGGCTTACAAGAACACCTATTTAAAGGAACACCGTACGGTAGGATTAATCAACCCGACGACTTTGATGGGGTTACTCGAACTGACATCCAAGCATTTTTTGAAACATATTTTAAAAATGGACTGCGAAAAATCAATTGGGTTGGGAATCCAAGCGCAGCGCAATTAGACCGAATTTTGCAGTGTTTTGCACGATGGACTAAGGAAGTAAAATCGTTACCCCCCATCAACTACACGCCAAGCATCGAACGCATTGAAGTAAAGAAAGCGGATGCGGTACAAACTGGCATTCGAATGGGTAAAATACTGTTTGACCGATCCCATCCGGATTACCATAAAATGACCGTGGTTAATACGATCTTGGGCGAATACTTCGGGAGTCGATTGATGTCGAATATTCGAGAAGATAAAGGGTATACGTATGGTATCGGTAGTTATCTTGGAGAGAATCAATCCAACGGATATTTTGTCATTGCGACGGAAGTTGGGAATGAATTTTTAGCGGACACCTTGGTTCAAATTAATACGGAAATCGAACGGATGCGAACGGAATTAGTTCCCCAGGACGAATTAAGCTTGGTGAAGAATTATTTATCCGGTCAATTCCTTCGAAGCGCCGATGGCCCCTTTGCCATGATGGATTTATTTTCAATGGCAGAAATCAGAGGACTGGATTACACCTTCTATCAAAATGCCTTGCGCACCATAGAAGGAATTACCTCAGCGGAAATCATGGAAACTGCTTCAATTCACTTAAATTCAGAAGAACTTTTGATTGTTACCGCGGGGTAAATCAATCTTATATAAAATGATGTCCTTCCCACTCAATTCCCTCAAGAATTTTTTTTGAGCGCATCACTATGGGGTATGAACACTCTGCGATTGACTCCACTAACAACTCCAATTTTAAATTCATATCCTCTGGCTTTAGTGCCAAGGTAACTTCTTCATCCTTGGAATTGGTGTATTTTATAAATAACTCAAAGTTGTATGCATTCTCTGAATATCCATAATGTGAAAAACTAAAAACTTTTAAATGAAGAATTTCAATAATTTGAGACTGTTCAATGGTCAGTGTGCTTTTTTCATTTGGATCATCATATCGAATGAAATTTGATGTAACTTCAATCTTATCGTGCAGGGCATACATCAATCTAAACACCATAACAACCATCGTTATCAATATAAAAAAGATCATAAATCCCAGCATAAACCTATAATCTTTTAAATAAGAGAACACCGGTCCAAAGGTTAGCAAGCCCAAACTGAGTAAAATAATACCAATTATATATATTAAGTCCGCATAAAGCGGTGTTTCGAGCACTATGTGTTTCGGGGCTATTTTTTTATACACATTTTTTTTGCGTAGAAATAATTTACCTGCTATTATCGATAAGATCCCCAACACGATAAGACTTCCCGAAATATACACGGGAACTAGCGTTGCAAAAAAGGAAAACCCTTTCATAATGCCATAAATAGCTAACACAATTAAGCCGATTATTCCAACAATCGCTAATACCCCAATGACGATTTTTATTTTCTTATTCATACACCAAAAATAATATAAAAACGTTTCAGCAACTTCTTTCCATTACTCGCGTACAATTTTCTTGAGCACTATACGTTCCCACACGCGCGCATGAGATATTTCATACTTTTCAGTTTATTTCTTTTCGGATTTAATCTATCCTTTGCTTCGCATGTGATGGGTGGAGAAATCACGTGGAAATGCGGTGGAAACGGCGGATACCTCTTTGAATTGGTGTTTTACCGAGACTGTAACGGGGCTGAGGTCAATGTGTTGTCCGAAAACCTCCGCGTTTGGAACCATCCGAGCGTAACGAACATCACGGTGAATTATATCTCGCGTACCGATATTTCACCAACCTGTACTCAAGTTTCAGGCGGACCGCAACCTTTGGATTGTGGAACTGGGTCCAATGGTGGCAACGGAATCGGCGCAACAGAAAAAGTCATTTATCGATCTTCCGAAATCATGCTTCCCGGAACCCCACCGGCTCAAGGATGGATTTTTACCTACGAGAATTTCGCACGATCGAATGCCATTACCAACCTCACCAATCCCTCCACCTATGGCATGACCATCTCAGCCACTATATTCGCCATCGGCGGACAATCAGGCTGTCAAGACAACTCGCCACAATTCCTTCAATCGCCATATTTTGTTAGCTGCGTTGGTGATCCCTTTGTGTACAACATGAACGCCATAGATCCAGACATGGATTCATTGCGCTTTGAATTCAGCGCACCCCTCAACCATTTTCCACAAGGTAGTTTCAATCCCCCCGTTAATCCAGCTCCGGTGCCTTTCGACCTCGGATTTACGTACCAATCCCCCACCCCCTCCGCGGCCATTAGCCCTGGAAGTATTCCAGCTCAACTCAACCCTCAAAATGGGGAATTAACCTTTACCTCCACCCTTCAAGGGAATTTCGTAGTTAAGGTCAAGGTGTACTCCTACCGCTTAGGACAACTAATTTCACAGGTGGAACGAGAAATGCAACTCATCGTGGTACCTTGTCAACCCAATAATTCCCCGCAATTCACGCCCCCATTCAGTGGTTCATTTACCACTACCGTAGATGCAGGAGCCTTGGTTAATTTCAATGTGTTGGCTTCAGATAATGGATTCCTTCAGAATGGTGCAGCTCAATCCGTGAGCATCAGCGCAACGGGACCCATGTTCGGAACCAATTTCACCGCAGCCACCGGGTGTGGCATTGAACCCTGCGCATTTACTACCGGATTGCCTGCCACTGGAGTAGGACAAGCAAATGTCCCTTTTACATGGCAAACCGATTGTGACCACCTCATCAACTCCTTTGGCATTGTAGCCGAAACCGTTCCGTACTTTTTCGTGTTTAAAGCCCAAGACAATTATTGTCAAGTTCCCAAGGTAAGTTATGCCACCGTACAAATCAATGTTCGGAATCCTGGAATCATTGCTGCACCTCCCTTACATTGCATTAGCTATACCAACGGGAATTATGAACTTTCTTGGAATCCCGTTTCAAATCCACAGAACACCTTTGTTTCCTATTCGCTGTATTCCCTACAAAACGGATTGATTACCACGATCAACGACATCAACACCACGACGTTTTCGATCGGTTCGGCGCAAGCAAATCAAGATTTTTATTTGGGCGTAGTATCCGGTTGCAACGGAAGCATCACGCGATTCAGTGACACCTTACATCCCATCATTCTTCAATTAACCAACCCGAATAATGGAACTGCTTTGCTGCAATGGAACGCACCAAGCGCAATAAATCTGGGGGGCTATTATCACATATATCAGCAAACAGGAAACGGTCCGTGGGTTTTATACGACAGCGTTCCGTATGGAACTACGTTCTACAAAGACACCGTGCGCATTTGCTCCGGGACATTGAGCTATCAAATCACCTATCCACATAACGGATGCACCTTTGAATCCAATGCCCCAAGCGACCAATTTGAGGACATGCTTACGCCAGTCATCCCAATCATTCAAGGCGTAGGATTTGATCCGGCCAGTGGAAATATCGTGCTCACGTGGAATCAAAACAGCCAATCAGACACCTATGGCTATGTAATCTACACCTTAGATGCCAACAACGTGCTGTATGAAATCGATACCGTATGGGGAATCGCAAATACGACCTACACCTATGTTCCAAGTGGTACGGGTCCGTTTACATTTTCAGTGGCGGCCTTTGATTCTTGCTTTACGACGGCCGTTCCAATCACCTACCAAACCTCGGGAAAAGCTCCGTTAAATGGGAGCATCCGCTTAGACGGCGCCATTAATGCGTGTGATCAATCAATCGACTTAGCGTGGACAGCATACCTCGGGTGGAGTGTGAGTTCATATCAGGTGTATTCCTATGAAAACGGTCAGTTAATTCTATTGGGAACCACCTCTGCCTTAAACAGCAGCATTGATGTTACCGGAGGAACTACCTACACCCTATATGTTCAAGCAAACCTCAGCAATGGGAATTCGGTGCTTTCAAATCCGTATACCTTTGTGGTGCCCCTTCCCGGACAACCCAACTTCCACTACCTGCAAGCGGCCAGCGTAAGTGGGAATTCAGTGGATGTGCGGGTCTACGTGGATCAAAACGCTGGGATTAACCAGGTGCAAATTGAACGAGAGGAAACCCCGGGAAATTTTGCGGCAATCGGAACGGCAACGGTCGTAAATAACTTGGCGCAGTTTAACGACGCGCAAGCAGATGTAATGAATCAAACCAATACCTACCGTTCTAAATACATCGACACCTGCGGTAACATTGGCAGTCCATCCAATGCGGCCACCACCATCTTAGCCACGGGAATTGCCAACGATGAAACGCAAATCAATGTAATCAGTTGGACCCCTTACCTTGGTTTTGAAGTTGGGGTTAGCTCGTATGAGGTATACCGAATCGAACCGGATGGTTCTGCTACCCTCATTCAAACGGTTCCTAATGGCCAATACAGCATCGAGGACAGTGTTGATTCCGGTCCCTACCCCGGAGAAATCTGTTACTACATCGAAGCACGCGAACTCATCAACAATTACGGAATAGAAGAACGGTGCGCGAGCAATACGGTTTGCCTCACCTATACTCCCATCATCTATATTCCCAACAGTGTTTATCCGGATGGCATTAATAGCGTATTCAAGCCCATTGCCACCAACATCGACCCGAGTAACTTTAAAATGACGATCATGAATCGTTGGAGCAATATTATCTTTGAAACCACGGATTTCAACCTGGGTTGGAATGGTAGATTACAATCCACGAACGAATTGGTGCCAAACGATATGTACATTTACGTGATGGAATTTTATGATGCCGCAGGGAATCAATTAATCAAACGAGGAGAGGTTTATGTTATTCGCTAACAATGCGCGCATTTTAATTATTCAAACCGCCTTCCTTGGCGATGTCATACTCGCGACCTCCGCGGTTAATTCCATCAAAGCGCAATATCCCGAGGCGCAGGTTGATTTACTGGTAAAAAAAGGAAATGAACTCCTAGTGCTTGGTCACCCCAACATACATCGGGTGCTCACCTTTGATAAATCGAGAAAATGGCGGGACATCCTACGTCTCGTTCGTGCCAACCGAGCAACGCGCTATGACTTCATTGTAAACCTGCATCGCTTTGCTTCTTCCGGACTCATTGCCGTGCTAAGCCAAACTAAAACCATAGGGTTTGATAAAAACCCCTTGTCCCGATTTTATACCTTGAAACTGCCGCATCCCATCTCAAAAGGCATTCATGAAATAGACCGAAACTTCACCTTAATCGCTGCGCTCGGTGTGAAGTACTTGGTAAAACCGTCTATCGTACCAAGCGAGGACGCAATGAAAAACGTTAGGGAATATCAGGAAACGCCGTATGTGTGTTTCGCGCCGGCATCGGTGTGGTCAACGAAGCAACTTCCGATGGAGAAATGGGTGGAGCTTTCAAAAAAACAAGATCATCTGATCTACCTATTGGGGGGTCCAAGTGACCATGTGCTGTGCGAAACCATAAAAACCCAAATTCCCGGGCGGACTGTGAATGTAGCGGGTAACCTTTCGCTCATGGAATCGATCGCACTCATGAAGGGAGCCGTTCGAAATTATGTAAATGATTCGGGTCCCTTACATTTCGCTTCGGCGGTTAATGCCCCTGTAACGGCCTATTTTTGTTCTACCGTGACAGACTTTGGCTTTGGTCCTTTATCGGATGATTCGGAGGTCAAAGAAGTTACCGGACTGGCGTGTCGTCCGTGCGGCTTGCACGGAAAAAAAGAATGCCCCGAAGGCCATTTTAAGTGCGGAAGGGGGCTGGTGGTTTGAGGGGGGACATATTCCCTGGGTGCGCCCTTCGATACGTCCTTCGGACTACTCAGGGACCAGCACCCAGAGACATATTTTAATATAAATCACTCCTCCATCTCCACTACCCGCTCCACGGTGCCATCTTCATAGATGAACAGCATTAGGGTATTTATACTGCGAGGGGTGATTTTACTAATGTCATCCCCCTCTTTCCCCCTTCTTCGCTCCGCCCCGGCGGAGGCGAAGGGGGAAGGCAAGAATATTTATTTCCCTCCTCGAGGAGGGATTAAGGGAGGTGACCAATAAATTGACATACAATAAATCACTCCTCCATCTCCACGACCCGATCCACGGTGCCATCTTCGTAGATGAATAGCATCACGACTAAAGCCAGGTAACACAATAACAACATTATATTCGACCCCGCTGGGGTCGCTTGATTGCTACATTACTTAAACAATAATATACGATTCCAATGAAATCGGATTAGTACATCTACCCATTATCGGTATTGAAAGCCGATCAAAAACACTATTAATTGGAGGAATCAACCGGTTATCCCGATAACAAAATACAACTTAAAATATCTCAATGGGCATTTCCTCGGGGTGCTGGTCCCTGAGTAGTCCGAAGGACGTATCGAAGGGTAGCACCCAGAGATCTATTATTTTATCAAATTGACGTGCCCTTTAATTTCTTTATCCTCTTGTGTTTGCAGGACTTGGAAATTAAGAACCCAGGTGTAGGTACCAGACTGGCAATTGGTATGGGTTGGCCCATAATCACCACCCCATCCGGTATATGGATCTCTGGATTCAAATACAAGTTCGCCCCAGCGGTTAAAAATCCTCAATAAATAAGTGCCTGGTTTAAATCCTTGAGAAATGATTGGAAGGAATACTTGATTCTTTTCATCGTCGTTAGGGGTAAAGGTATTCGGTACGTAATAAATCAGGTTTTCCTCTACGTGAATGCTCACATAAGCCGTGTCGCTACACCCTACCTCATTCATTGCCGTCATAGCGACCACGTAATCCGCCGCATCTGACGGGAACAAATGAATGGGTTCAAATCCATAGCCATACGACCCGTCGCCAAAGTTCCATTCATACGACGAAGCATTTTCTGAATTATTGGTGAATTCTACCAAGGGATTCAAGGTTGTAACCGAAGTCGGGTCTGCACCAATAACCGCAACCGGACTGTCATACACGCACATTACGTCGAAGTACGTTTCTGTGGTGGCACACCCCTGCGGATTGGTAACAGTCAAACTCACATCATAACATCCGTTCGTTGTATACTGGTAACCCACTTGGCCCACTTGCTGAGTGGTGGCACCGTTTCCAAAGGTCCATTGGTAATTCCAAGAGGGATTATAAACATCGGCCGTAAATACCACATCCAACAGACCGCAACCAATCGAATCCGAATAACTGAATCCAGGATTTGGACTCGGAGATATACTTACCGGCTGCATCGTACTATCCGAACAACCCGTATATGGATCCGTAGCTACTAAGGTCACATTGTACGTACCAACTGCTGGAAATTGATGCGATGGATTGGACAAGTAACTGTTGGTTCCGTCGCCAAAATTCCATAAATAATCGTAGGCTCCCACCGACATATTTTGGAACGCAATGGGCGTTAAATCGCAATATGGTGGATTCAACGGATTGAACGCTACAGTTGGCCACGGATTTACGACCACGTTAACCACCCCGCTTCCAGTACATCCATGAGCTATCGTAGTAGCAGTTACATTGTATTGTACCGTTTGAGGCGCATTGGTGATTTGAATCAAATTATCGTTTATGGTACTCGAACTCTGAATGGGGTTGGAGGTCTCATTAATCACCAACGGATTCGGTGTCGCAAACCACGTGAAGGTACTTGGTAAATCGGCACTTAGGGTATGAGCAACATTATCATCTGCACAAATCGCTAAGTTTACTGTATCCACCGTTGGGGCAGGATTCACGGTCACGGTAAAAGAAGTGGCTTGACCTGGACATTGGACGTTACCGTTGATAAATAAAGGAGTTACGGTCACGGTAGATTGAATCGGTGCTTGGGTTGGATTATTTCCAACAAAAACAGGGATATTTCCGGTACCCGTTGATCCAAGTCCTACCGCAGCATTGGAATTCACCCAATTAAACGTAGTTCCACCAATGGGTCCTAGAATCGGAACCACCGCAGAATTCGTCCCTTCGCAAAGGATAAGGTTGTTTAGCGGAAAGGCAGATGGTTCTGGATTTACTACGATTTGGAAGGTATCCTTGGCTCCAGGACAGCTTACCCCATTGAAGGTAAATAAGGGAGAAACCACCACCGTAGCGTTTATAGGAGCAAAGCCCGGATTATTGGCCACAAACGCATTCA
This sequence comes from Flavobacteriales bacterium, assembly GCA_947463385.1. Lineage (GTDB taxonomy): Bacteria > Bacteroidota > Bacteroidia > Flavobacteriales_D > Crocinitomicaceae > UBA952. Next base: position 3,088 of record CANHSL010000038.1, on the reverse strand, counting down.
ATGAGTCGATACCGCCTGCAGGTAAACCGAGGTTCGCACCGGCCGTATTCCATGTATATACCGTTCCGGGAGCGTTACCAGTAAATAATACTTGAGGGTTCCATTGATTGTGGCATACATTCAAATCTGGATTCGGATTCACCAATGGAATTGGATTCACGAACACCGTAATTGGGATTACTGGGCTGCTGCAACCATTCGCAACCGAAGTACCAATGACATGATATGTAACCTCTTCTACGGCACCGGTTGGATTGACCAGCTGATCATTGATGATGGCAGACGTTGTGATGTTCGTGGTTTCATTCAATACGTTTACGTTTGGATCCGCATACCAATTGAAGGTTACGTTGGTATTCGCAACTAAATTCAAATTCACATTTCCATTACTACAAATCGTTACGGTATCTTGATTTAACAAGGCTAATGGTGGTTTTACTATGACCGTAATCGTTTGCGAAGGTCCCTGACAATTCCCTTGAATCGAGGTTGGCGTTACTGAATATACCACCAACTGGTTTTGATTCGAATTATTAACCAACACATCATTAATCACCGCCCCACTGTTCGTAATCAAGGACTCCCCACTTACATTTGGGTTGTTCACCGTACAGAACCATGAAAAATTAGAAGGAATATTTGCAGCCAAGATGGCATTCACTCCTGCCCCACTGCATATCTCTAAATTCTGAGGAATATTCAGTAGAACATCCGGCTGAACTTGCACTACCACAAAGGAATCCGGACCAATACAGCCCGCTAATGTGGTTGGCGTAATGGTATACGTAACACTCTGAGGCACACTGCTTGTATTCGATAACAAGTCATTGATAAAGGTATTGGTTTGAACGGTAGTTAATTCCCCATTCACATTCGCGTTTTGTGTGGCGAACCACGTAATGTTTGCAGGGATATTCGTAGTAATATTCACCGCTGCGTTCTGGTTGTTACAGATCACGGTATCATTTAAGACATTCACATAAGGGGTTGGATTCACCGTTATGCTATACGTTGCTACCGGTCCGTTGCAACTTTGACCTTGGAAGGTAAAGATTGGCGTTACATTCACATTTCCTGAAATAGCACTGGTTCCTGGATTGGTCGCATTAAAGGCATTTACCGTATTACTTCCACTCGCCACTAATCCAATGGCAGGATTTGAATTTGTCCAGTTGTAGGATGTCCCAGAACCATTGATAGGCGTCGCATTCACAGCCGTTTGGTGGCAATAACTTTGATTGTTTATTGGCGCTACGGATGGAATCGGTAATACGTAATAGGTAAAGGTTTGATTCGACCCGGAACATGAAATCCCTTGAGTAAAGATTGGAGTAACGGTAACTTGTGAAGAAACTACCGCATTGGTGGCATTTTGGCCAATAAACGCGGGAATCGAATTCGTTCCATTCGCGCCAATTCCAATGGCTGTATTTGCTGCCGTCCATTGATACGTGGTACCCGTTCCTGTGAAATTCAATAATTGCGTATTCGCTCCGGCGCATACATACTGAGCGCCCGGATTGGTAACACTCGGCGTTGGATTAATTTGATAGGTATAGCTTTGTGGAGAACCCGGACAAGAAACCGCATTTTGAATAAATGTTGGGGTAATTGTAACTTGAGCGAAAATGGCTGCATTCCCATTATTCACGGCATTAAACGCTGCAATATTCCCTGTGCCTGTTCCAGGAATACCAATGGAAGGAATGCTGTTAGTCCAATTATAGGTAGTATTCGCAACGGATCCATTGAAGGTCACCGCTGTGGTTGGCAATCCATTACACACAACCTGATTTGCAGGCGCAAGCACATTTGGGGTAGGACTTACAAAAATCGTAAACGTGGTATTGTTCCCCGGACACGTCACGCCATTGGCCGTAAAGTTTGGAGTAACCGTAATCAAAGCGTTGACAGATTGCGTACTTTGGTTAATCGCCTGAAAGGAAGCAAGGGATAAACCAGTTCCTGACGGTACCAGACCGACGGTGTTGTTGTTGTTACTCCAATTATAACTGGTACCCGTACCTGCAAAACTTACGACCGGGGTATTCGATCCATTACATACGGTCACGTTGGAAAGAGCGTTTGCTACCGGTGTTGGATTCACTGTGATCGTAACTTGTTGTGTATTACCCGAGCAGCTTACCCCTGCATTGGCATATTGAGGAGTAACCGTTATGGTTCCAACCAAGGGATTCGATGAACTCGCATTGGTCGCATTAAACGACGCGATGTTCCCATTTCCACTCGGAGCTAATCCTATTCCTACCGTGTTGTTTGCCCACGCGTAAGAGGTTCCAGTACCGGTAAACGCAACCGCTTGGGTTGGGGTTCCTGCACAAAGCACTTGACTATTTATCGGATCCACCACAGGGGTTGGATTAACGGTAATCGTAAATGATTGTGGCGACCCAGGACAGCTGGCATTTCCGCCTGCAAAGCTTGGTGACACGGTTATCGTTGCGCTTACTGGGTTTGTAGTTGCATTGGTTGTTGTAAAGGAAGAAATATTCCCAGAACCTGAGGCGGCCAGTCCAACGGATGGATTGCTATTGGTCCATGCGTAACTGGTTCCATTTCCAGAAAAATTAATTGCATTAGATAAATTCCCATTACAAATCACTTGATTGGCGGGAACTTGTACTACAGGCGTTGGATTAATGGTAATACTAAAATTCTGTGCCGTACCCGAACAACTCACTCCATTCCCGGTGAAGATTGGGGTAACGGCCAATTGTGCGGTTATAGGGTTTAAGCCATTATTTACCGCCACAAACGGGGTAATATTCCCAGATCCTGATGCCGGAATACCAATGGTTGCGATGGAATTGGTCCAGTTATACGAGGTGCCGGTTCCTGAGAAATTCACCTGCGCCGTAGTAGCGCCATTGCACAAGGTTTGACTACTTGGTACATTTGCACTTGGGGCTGGATTTACCGTGATGGTGAAATTCGTGGTATTTCCGCTGCAATTCAAACCATTGTTTAAGTACTGTGGCGTTACTGTAATTGTTGCAATAGAAGCAGCGGCATTACTTGCATTTAGTCCAATAAACGAAGCGATGTTTCCTGTTCCTGCATTTGCAAG
>CANHSL010000037.1 GCA_947463385.1 Flavobacteriales bacterium | reverse complement strand
TCCATGACCTCCCCGGTCAGGTGATTTATTACGTGATGTTGCGGTTTATCAACAGAAATACATACTGCCTTCCAACCCATTTCATCGATGGCCAATAAGGTAAGCACGGCCTCTTGAATTTCTGCGCCGTCGTACACGCCATTGCCAGAAAGTAATACGCCTATATTCATGACTGTTTCTTTGAAACTAAATTAAGGTAAATTTCTTCATATTGAGGCACCACGCGTTCAATGCTAAAGGCTTTTGCTTGCTCAAGCGCTTGGTTTCTATAGTGTTGTTTTTGTTCAGGATCCAACAGTTTAAGGGTATTATTCGCCATATCGTCTATGTCACCCACCGGGGAAAGAAATCCCGAATATCCTTGGATATTTACTTCAGGAATTCCTCCGGTATCACTGGAAATTACAGGGACACCAACAGCCATGGCTTCAAGTGCGGCTAAACCAAAACTTTCGCTTTCTGATGGCAAGATGAATACATCGGCTAATTCAAGCACTTGTCTCGTTTCTCGAAGCTTTCCAAGATAAATGATCCGATTGCAAAGTCCTAGGGTACGACAAAGTTGTTCACTCGCATAGCGATCCGGGCCATCTCCAACCATTAGTAATTTGGAGGGAATCACTTGGTTGACTTTTTCAAAAATCCGAATCACGTCTTCGACACGTTTTACTTTTCGGAAGTTCGAAATGTGACATAAGATGGGTTCGTTTGGAAGGGCATAAGCACTTCTGCGTTCGGGTTGTGATCTCGGTAACTCTTCATCCGTGGTAATGAAATTTGGAACCACCTGAATTTCTTGAGAAATGTTAAAGTGCGTGAGGGTATCGGCCTTTAGGCTTTCTGAGACAGCCGTCACTGCGTTTGAGGCATTGATACAGAACTGTACCACGGGAACAAACGATGGATCCTTCCCGATTAAGGTGATATCCGTTCCATGAAGCGTGGTCACAAAGGGAATATAAATTCCTTCTGCCTCCAAGATTTTTTGCGCCATGAACGCAGCCGAAGCATGGGGTATCGCATAGTGCACGTGAAGAATATCTAGGCCTTCGTGTTTAGCAACATCATAAATTTTTGAGGCCAAGGTGGTTTCGTAGGGTTGAAACTCAAACAATGGATAATCAGAGACCGCGACTTCGTGGTAAAAAATATTTTCCTGAAAACGTCCGAGTCGAACGGGTTGGGAATACGTAATGAAATGAATCTGGTGCCCTTTCAAGGCTAAGGCTTTACCTAATTCCGTGGCCACTACGCCGCTTCCGCCAAAGGTTGGATATAGAACGATGCCTATTTTCATTCCTTAGTACCTCCTAGGGGAAAGAAAAACGTGATGCGATAAATCATAGGTAAGATTCGAACCACTTGGCCCATTTCATTTTTGATTCGCACCGAATAACTTGAACGAAACGGGCTGTTTTCGGCATTGATCACGTCATAAAAAATCCCACCGTTCACACGGATTTTATGGTTAAAATCACGAGAAAAACCACCACCAAGAAAGAGGGTAGAAGCCCATTGTTTCGTGGAATAGTTAAAGAGAATAAAATTGAATGGACTTTTTAATAGTTCATATTCGCCGCCAACAAATAAGGTGTTCTTAATGCGATAATGGGCATATACTCCTCCGCCATACACGGAAAAGCCCATTTTTTGACCCAGGTTATTCGACCACGTACGCTGTAAGCGAAAAGAAGGACCAACCGCCCAATTTTCATTTAAGATGGCGGCATATTTTAAGTCGCCCCCTACGGAACCACCAAGATTTGAAGCCCCTGCGTAGAGTTCAACTCCGAGTTCGGAACCATTGAACGCTACTTGTGCGTAATTAAAAAGTGGCAGCCAAAAGAAAAGAAATACGTATCGTTTCATTCGTATAAGTTTTTCACAAAGATACAGAACATGGTTGAAAAGCTATTGTTCAAGGTCTGCACTTTTATAGTTAACTTTGCGGCATGGAAATCATTGATGGTAAAGCAATTGCTCAAGAAGTAAAGTTAGAACTTCGAGATGCGGTCCTACAACGGAAGGCAGACGGTAAAAAAATCCCCCATTTAGCTGCAGTCTTGGTAGGAACGGATGGCGCTTCAATGACCTACGTGAAAAACAAAGTGAAAGCGTGTGAGGAAATTGGATTCGAAAGTACCTTAATCCGCTATGACGACTCGGTTCCCGAAGAAATTTTATTGGCAAAAGTTCAATCCTTGAATGAAGACAAAAGCATCGATGGCTTTATTGTTCAACTTCCGTTGCCCGCACACATTGATGAATTAAAAGTGACGCAAGCCATTGATCCAATGAAAGATGTAGATGGATTTCATCCACGAAATCTAGGGAATATGGTGGTCAACTTACCTGGTTTTTTACCAGCCACACCCGCGGGAATTTTAGAGCTCATCAAACGAAAACATATTGTTACAGAAGGTAAAAATTGTGTAATCATTGGTAGAAGTAACATTGTTGGGATGCCGCTTTCCATTATGTTGGGTAGAAATACGAACCCAGGAAATTGCACGGTTACTTTAGCGCATTCAAAAACCGAAAACCTAGCGGAGGTTTGTCGCAATGCCGATATTCTAATTGCCGCGGTGGGTCAGCCAGGATTTGTTACGGCAGATATGGTCAAAGAAGGTGCGGTAGTAATTGATGTAGGCACTACCCGCATAATTGATCCAAGCACACCCAAAGGATGGCGATTGGCAGGCGATGTGGATTTTGCGAATGTAGCAGAGAAATGCAGCATGATTTCCCCCGTTCCGGGAGGAGTAGGCCCCATGACGATTGCATCGCTCATGATGAACACCTTAAAAGCGATGGAACTAAAAGGAAAGTAATGTGTCTTAAACGCATTGTTTTTCTGTTGGTATTCGGGATACATTGTATCGGTTTTTCACAAACTATTTTTCTAGGTCTCCGCCTTTCGGCTAGCATCGGAAGTCACCAACATTATTACGGAATAGGTGCACATGCAGGACTGGAATTCCGTTCTTTTCTATTAACGCTTGGGAGCGATGTGTCTTATCGGCTGAAGGACCTGGGACAACGAAACCGATTCCTAGAATCTCGATCCTATTTGGGCGCTTCTGTGGTGACAGGAAAATACACCTCGGTTCGAGATCTTGAATTGGGTGCCTTGAATAACTATTTTTCGCGTGAAAATTCGTTGGGATATGCCTACATCATTTATATGGATAACGCGGGTACCAGCCAGCTATCAGGGGCATTTAGAGGCGAAATCAAGCGACATTCCTTGATGCTGGAAAATGATTTTTTCGCGGGACAAGGAAAAGATCGCTTTCGGACGGCTACGCTGTTGTATCGGTATCGTGAATTGTTGTGGTCTGGGCACCTGGGGGTGCGGCTTTGGACCGGAGAGGCGAGTGGCTTAAAAGTCAAGGAAATGGAGCGCCTTGGGCGAAAACAGCGATACAAAGATTTATCTTCCAATCCCTTTGGGAAGACTTCGCATGGAATTTTATACGGAGGAGTTCAGTATGCCTTGGGGTCGCAAACCCTTGGTGTGGAACTGGGAATAGATGCGGAGCAGGTAAGGAATGCATTGCAGAATCAAGTAGCGCATGCTTCTGTTTGGCATAAAAGACAAGCATCGAAGGCGGTAGCTTATCCCATGCTGGATAAATTGGGCAATCCAACCTTTGACCAAACGCAGGTTCGATCGCCTCGTGCATATTTTCAGCTTTCGATCTCGGGGTATTAGGCAATTGTCCGTAATTTTGTAAAAAAAAGAAATCATGAATGTTCCTGTTTCCGTCTATGCTGAAATGACTCCGAATCCTACAACAATGAAATTTGTAGCGAACAAGTATTTACTAGCAACAGGTGATTCTGTTGAATTCGTTAAGAGGCAAGATGCGGTGGGGTATTCCCCATTGGCCGAAGCCTTGTTCAATTTCCCGTTTGTGAAAGCGGTTTTCATTGCCGCGAATTTTGTAACGGTCACCAAAACCGATAATGTTCCTTGGGATTTCATTACCATGGAATTGCGCGAATTTATTCGCGATTTTATAGCAGAAGGAAAGGAAGTATTAATTCAAATGCCAGTAGCTGCTGAAAAAAAAGCGGCAACTGAACGTCCCGAAATCGCGGAACCCAGTGAAATTGATGAGCCTATTTTAGCCTTGTTGGATCAATATGTTCGTCCAGCCGTAGAAAACGATGGGGGAGCGATTGATTATGTGGGATTCAAAGATGGCGTGGTTAATTTAATTTTGAAAGGTTCATGCTCCGGATGTCCATCGTCGACAGCAACACTAAAAGGAGGCATTGAAACCCTTTTAAAACAGCATTTACCTGAAGTAAAAAATGTGGTAGCCTACAACGGATAAGCCATATTAATCGGAGATTAATAAAATATTTCCTAAAATTTCTAAACCAACTTGTTTTTTGCTTGTTTGTTCTTAACTTTGAGTAACAATTACAAAGTGTCATTTTTACACTTTTATAAAATCGAGTTAATCTTACAATTTGGCTACTACACAAATAGATACTGAACAGCGAATGGAGTTACAGCAAGCGCTTCAACACTATTTTGGTTTTTCTGCTTTTAAAGGAGAACAAGAAGCCATTATTACAAATATTCTTGAGGGCAATAACACCTTCGTGATTATGCCAACGGGCGGCGGAAAATCGATGTGTTATCAACTTCCTGCCTTACTCATGGAGGGTACAGCAATTATTGTTTCTCCCTTGATTGCGCTCATGAAGAATCAGGTAGATGCTATCCGGTATGTCAGTGACAACGGAAGTGTTGCGCATTTCATGAATTCCTCCTTATCCAAACAAGAAATTACTCAGGTTAAGAAAGACATTGTCTCTGGCGTTACTAAAATGCTTTACGTTGCTCCGGAGTCGCTTACGAAGCAAGAGAACATTGATTTCCTTTCGAGCGTAAACGTTTCCTTCTTCGCAATTGATGAAGCCCATTGTATTTCTGAATGGGGACACGATTTCCGTCCAGAGTATCGCCGATTAAGAGAGATTTTTGAGAAAATATCGAATGTTCCAATCATTGCCTTAACAGCAACCGCCACCCCAAAGGTGCAGTTGGATATTCAGAAGAACTTAAATATGCTCGATGCCACGGTATACAAGGCATCGTTTAATCGGGATAATTTATACTATGAAATTCGTCCAAAACGCGAGGTCGAAAAACAAATTATAAAGTATGTAAAGTCTCACGCCAATGAAAGTGGGATCATATACTGTTTGAGCCGTAAGAAAGTTGAGGAAATTGCGGAATTACTTCAAGTGAATGGAATTCAAGCCTTGCCTTATCACGCAGGCTTGGATGCGGAAACTCGGGGTAAACACCAGGATTTGTTTTTGATGGAAGAGGCGAGTGTAATCGTTGCAACGATTGCCTTTGGTATGGGAATCGACAAGCCGGATGTGCGTTATGTGATTCACCACGACATTCCAAAAAGTTTAGAGAGTTATTATCAAGAAACCGGTCGGGCCGGTCGCGACGGTGGCGTAGGGGTTTGTTTGGCCTTTTACTCGTATAAAGATATTGAGAAGCTCGATAAATTTCTAGCAGGTAAACCCATTACGGAACAAGAGATTGGTCGACAATTGTTGAGTGAAATCGTTTCCTATGCAGAAACATCCGTGTGTCGTCGAAAGTACATTCTTCACTATTTTGGAGAGTATTTTGATGAAAAGAAATGCAACGAACAGTGCGATAACTGTAAAAACCCAAGGGAACGCGGTGAAGGCAGTGAATCGGTATTGAAATTGTTGAAAGCTGTTCGCGAATTGGAAGAGCAATTCAAAGCAAGGCATTATTGCGCCTATCTTTCAGGGATGATTACGTCCGAAATTAAATCGTTCAAGCATCAATCCCTTCCGGGCTTTGGTTCGGGTAAAGATCGAGATGAACATTTTTGGAATGCAGTGATTCGTCAAGTAGTGATTGGCGGCTTGCTGGCTAAGGATGTAGAATCGTTTGGTATCTTGAAATTGACTGAAGCAGGTAAAGCATTTATTCAAAATCCAACATCGTTCTTGTTGCTCAAGGAACACGATTTTTCTAACACCGATGATGTGGAGGGCTTTGTGCAATCGGGTAAAGGCGGAGCCTTTGATGAGCTGTTATATGATCAATTAGTAGACCTAAGAAAGTCTGTGGCTAAGCAGATGGGAGTTCCTCCTTTTGTGGTGTTTCAAGAGCCTTCGCTCAAAGACATGTGTTTGCAATATCCCATTACCATGGAAGAGCTGACGCACGTTCAGGGTGTTGGGACAGGAAAAGCACAACGCTTTGGAGAACCTTTTGTGGCGTTAATTGCAAGTTATGTTGTCGAGCATGACATCGATCGTCCGCAAGATTTCTTTATGAAATCCTTGGTGAATAAATCAGGTCTAAAAGTGCAGTTAATTCAAAACATAGACCGTAAACTTTCCCTAGAAGACATTGCACGCTCTCAAGGAAAAAATTACAATGAGATTCTGGAAGAAATCGAGTCCATTGTGGCCTCGGGTACCCGCGTGAATTTAAGTTATTACATTGATAGCAAGATTGACCCAACCGAACAAGAAGAAATCTTTGAATACTTCAATCAAGCGTCATCAGATGATATTATAGAGGCCTATCATGAATTTGATGGCTTATATTCAGAAGAAGAACTACGCTTGGTAAGAATTCGCTACATGAGCGAAGTAGCCAATTAATCTAGCCTTATTTGAATACCTCTGAGATGGAGTTCCTTGAAACGGAATGATATCCGCCTTGAGCTTCTTTAAATACGCTTCGAGCCCATTCCTTATCTGTAGGGTAAACAGCCAATGCGCGATAAAGCGGTAAAATGTACTTTCTGCGCCCGGTTTCAATCAGGAAGACCTTCAGTTTTGGACGAATCGATCGATTTTCCTTTCGGATATTTAAGAGAAACCATTCAAATTTAAGTTCATTATTTGCCTCACTGAACTTGGTATAGCGATCCATTTGATCCAGCTTCGCAGTGTCAATGGATAAGGATAAACTTCGTAAGTACGTTTGCCATTCCTGCGTAATAAAGGCCTTGGTGTTCAGTTGCTCCGTATATGTTTCTTTGCGCTTTTTCTTTTTCCCTTTTACTTTAACCCATCTGACTTTTTTTACCGGAGCAAAAATATCTTCTCCACGGTTGGTTCGTTTCGCATAACTCCGCATCAATTCTAAGCGCTTAGATTTAATGGTAAGTGAATTCATGGGCAAGCCTTCCAAATAGAACCACTCGTCTGTATTGAATTCAATGTTGTTTGGATAGAGTAAATTTTTATTCAGAAAGGTATGAAAGAGCTCTGTTCGGATGGTTTTGAATTTGTATTCTTCAAAATAGGCTTTTACAAAGGCATCCATTTTTTTTCTTCCAACGGTTGCTTCAAGTGTTTTAAGGAAATACGCACCCTTCACATACGCCACGCTGGTCATTCCATCGTCGGGATTTCGGCCTTTCAGTGATAAGTATAACCTTGAATCTTCCGGGTGTGATGAGCTGGCAATGGATTTGAGTTCTTCGATTAATTCAAAGTGTTCAATTTCACACAGTGTATTGGACAGTTCTTTTCCGTACAATTCTTCCATGATGCGGTGTTCAATATACACGGTAAAACCTTCATTGAGCCAGAAATCATTCCATGATTCGTTGGTGACTAAATTTCCTGACCATGAATGCGCAAGTTCATGCGCAATGACAGATACCAAGCTTCGATCGCCTGCAACAATGGAAGGATTGATGAACGTCAGCATTGGATTTTCCATTCCCCCAAACGGAAACGACTGATGCTGAACAATAACATCGTATTGTCCCCACGCGTAAGGACCATACAAAGACTCGGCCGCGTTAATCATTTGCGGTAAATCTTGAAATTCTGTTGCTGCGCGTTCAAGCATAGGGGCTTCTGCATACACTCCGCAACGTTTGTCTAAGGCTCGGTATCCAATGTCCCCAACGGTTAAGGCAATCAGGTAAGATGGTATGGGCAACTTCATTTCAAAGTGATAGGTTCCGTCCGTACTTTTTTTCTTTGGATTTTCAGCACTCATGAGTGCCATCATGCCCTTTGGTACATGTAGGGTAGCGTCATAGGTCAACCGATTCGATGGAGAGTCTTGTAATGGAATCCATGTTCGGGTTAAAATGGCTTGGCCTTGAGAGTACAAATAAGGAAACTTGCCAGATGCGGTATTTTCTGCTTCTATCCACTCCAAGGCATCACAGCGGTCAGAGGTTTGATAATAAATGTTGATGTATTCGGTACCGCTGGGAATGGTAACCACCAAGGGCTGGCCAAGAATAGAATCAGCATCCATTTTTCCAATTACAAAATCAGCTTCTCTTTCAGTTCCTTTCTTGCCTATTGTTACCTTTTGAATGGTCTCACCGTGAATATCGAAAATTGCAGTCTTTGCCTTTGATTCACTCATTCGGTGACGCGCCACACCATATAAGGTTTTGTTGTCAAAATTTACTTCCAGTTCTAAGCTCAGGTGTTTGGTATGGATTTCTCGAATGTTTGAATAGGAATGGGGGTCCTGAACAGAGACTTTTATAGATTCTGTAAGCGTAGGGTTTTTATCGGATTCAGTTTTACAGCTGAAAAGTAATAATCCCAACAGAAAGAGGAGATTACTTAAACGAAAGGATTCCAAATTTTTCACGGTTTCGGTTAATTGCATACATTAAAAGTTCCTTGTTTTTCCAATCAATTTGCATTTGTTTTGGGATAACGATGGCCGAAAGTTCCTTCTTGCTAAAAAAAGCAGTACGGTCGATGGCCCCTGTAGTTAAATCTATTTTAGCTAAAGCCACTACGTTTTTTCGGTTACTTAAACTCAAGCCATTCAAGGTGTTCGGCGTACTATCAAAAATTCCTTCCTCGGTATAATTCCGTTTGTTATCATTAAATATCACATAGGCCTGCTGGTCGTTATTACAGGCAATAAATGAACTAAACGGACCATTGTCGTTCATTGATACTTGATTTTTTGGTATGCGTTTACCCCAAAGGAATGCCCCATTCTTATCTAATTTAAAGGCCACGATATCCATGTAGTAATAGTAATAAACTACGGTGGTTATTCCTGTTCGCGTGTCGTAGTTTGAATATTTCCGTTCGTAATATTGTTCCATAAATCCAACCTGTGAACCGTCGCTCAGGCTTTGGATTTGTCTCAGTTTATAGGAATAGATTTGTGGTGATTCATCGCGTTGTTCCCAGCGCCGCTCCAACCGACTCATCTGCTGTTCCGTTCGTGATTCTTTTAAAATTTCTTGGTTGAATGCCGCATATTGATATCCTGTTATGCTATCTGTTTCCAAATCTACGGTCATGGTAAATACCCCTTGAAGCCCCAGGCGATTCCCTTCACCGTAAAGACCGGTCATCACGACCTGTTGGTTTTCGTTGCTGCTAATTAAAATGTCATCAATCCGTTTATCTTGAAGTGCAACATTAAAAGATGCTAGGCTATCGTTGGCGATGCGATACACATGAAGTGCCTTGAAATTCTCCCATTCCCTTCCAAAAAACCGATCGTTTCGGTCTTTATGCTCGGTAATTACCAATAAGTATTTCCCTTGATTCGTCAGGTGATGTTCGTTGATGGTTGTCATGTTACCGTCAAATGGCAGCATATATTCACCTGATTGAATTTTCGTAAATGTAGAATCAAACACTACATAGCCATAAATATCTCTATTTTCTTTTCGGCCCGGAATATCATAGAAGATCGCGAGATATTTTCCATTTTGTGACTGTGCAATTTGAAAATTTGGATGGGCACCTAATCGGGTGTCTTGATAGCTGCAGCGTAGGTTTGAAATGGTTGTATTGTCATCCTCGATGGCTTGACTATATAAAGACATTATCCCATTGGATTTATCGCTTATGAATACGTGTAGTTTCCCTGCGAAAAATGTTCCGGTCTCCATGTTGCCAATGCCTTTTTCCGTAATGAGTTTAATCCGTGTTTGATTTACAAACGCCAATTGATTGTGTAAGGTTGAACGGTAGGTTCCAAAAACACCGCCGGTATATCTTAAGGTGTAAAAATCACCGGATTGAACGGGTAATATATCCAGCAATTGTCCGGGTTGTGATTCTAGCGGGCCCCAATTAACGGGAAGAGGCTGCGCATAAGCGAAACCACTAAAAATCAAAAATAACAGAATTAATCTACCAGCTGAATGCCTAAATAATTCCATGGGCTGATTGCTTTAAGTTCTTCCTTTACCCCGTTGCTTACGGCTAAGGTATCGATAAAATGATGAATGGTTTCTTTGGTTACTTTGTCGTGCGTTCTGGTGAGTTCCTTTAATGCTTCGTAGGGCTTCGGGTAGTTTTCTCGACGAAGTATGGTTTGAATGGCTTCAGCTACAACCATCCAGTTATTCGCTAGGTCTTGGTGTAATTTTTCTTCATTTAGTACCACTTTGTTTAGGCCTACCATAGTTGCTTTTAATGCAATTACCGTATGCGCTAAGGGAACACCTATATTTCTTAGTACGGTAGAATCCGTAAGATCACGTTGCAACCTTGAAATAGGAAGTTTTGCTGCAAAATGTTCAAAGAGTGCATTTGCAATACCCAAATTTCCTTCAGAATTCTCAAAATCAATTGGATTTACTTTGTGTGGCATCGCACTTGAACCAATTTCCCCTTCCTTTAATTTTTGCTTGAAGTAATCCATGGAAATGTAGGTCCATAAATCGCGATTCAAATCTAAGAGAATGGTATTCATTCGCTTGAAGGCATCAAATAAGGCCGCCATGGAATCGTAGTGTTCGATTTGCGTAGTGGTTTGACTTCTTGCCAGTCCAAGGAAGCCTAAAAAATGATTAGCGAAATCAACCCAATTGATGGATGGATAGGCCACATGATGGGCATTAAAATTTCCGGTAGCTCCACCAAATTTAGATGCGTAAGGGATTCGTTTGGCAACGTTTAATTGAATTTCTAAACGCTCGGCAAACACTTGAATTTCTTTACCTAAGCGCGTAGGGGAGGCCGGTTGCCCGTGCGTACGAGCAAGTAAGGGAATGTCTTTCCATGCACTGGCTAAGGATCTTAATTTTGCAAGTACTTCATCATATAAGGGAAAAACCTCTTTTTCAATGCCTTCTTTGAGTGACATTGGAATGGCCGTGTTATTTATATCTTGAGAGGTTAATCCAAAGTGAATGAATTCTGAGCAAAAGCTCCAATCATGTTGTTCGAATTTTTCTTTAAGGAAATATTCAACGGCTTTTACATCGTGATTGGTAGTTCGTTCGATTGTTTTTATGCGTTCGGCATCCGCTGTCGAAAAGTTCAAGTACCAACTGCGTAAGGTTTCTGCATGAACTACCTCTACATTAGGGATAATCCCGGTTTGCATTAACGCAATGAAGTATTCCACTTCAATTAAAACCCGGTATCGAATTAAACCAAATTCAGAAAAATAAGGTTGTAGGGCAGCTGTTTTTGAGTGATATCGGCCATCAATTGGAGTGATGGTAGAGAGGGGTGTAAAATCCATATTGCTTCTAAAAAGCAAAGGTACAAATTTTATACGGCGATGTTATGCTCGCGGAGCACATCGTTTAATGAGGTTTTTAAATCCGTTGAAGCAGACCGTTGACCGATGATTAAGGCGCAAGGTACTTGATATTCTCCGGCAGCAAATGTTTTAGTATAAGATCCAGGAATTACCACACTTCGAGCAGGCACATATCCGCGCATTTCAACGGGTTCAGGACCTGTTACATCGATGATTTTAGTGCTTTTTGTGAGAACGACGTTTGCACCCAACACTGCGGCTTTACCAACGCGAACTCCTTCAACAACAATGCAACGCGAACCAATAAACGCATCATCTTCAATAATGACGGGTGCAGCTTGTAGGGGTTCTAATACCCCACCAATGCCCACCCCACCGCTCAAGTGTACGTTTTTACCAATTTGTGCACAACTTCCAACGGTTGCCCAGGTATCTACCATAGTACCTGAATCCACGTAGGCTCCTATATTTACGTAAGAAGGCATAACAATTACACCCGCAGCAAGGAATGAACCGTATCTTGCACTCGCTCCAGGGACAACGCGAATACCCAATGCAGCATAGTTTGTTTTGAGTCTCATTTTATCATGAAATTCAAAAGGACCCACTTCCATAGTTTCCATTTTTCGGATGGGGAAATACATAACGACGGCTTTTTTTATCCACTCGTTAATAGTCCACGTGCCATCTGATTCTGGTTGGGCTACCCGCATTTGACCTTTATCAAGGGCTTCAATGATGGTTTCAATAGCGTCACGTGTTGCTTTTTCGCTTAATAATGCGCGGTTTTCCCAAGCGGCTTCAATGATTGTTCTTAATTCCATAGCCCTGCAAATGTAAATTAAAAGTAACTCGTTTTCTAAATCATCTATGAAATCTATGTGAAGATTATATGAATTACACCGCATAAAATCAATTTAGCTATGTTTGTAGGTATGAATCCTACACAAATCTCTACGAATACAGGCAAAACAATTCCAGGTGCGAACAAGATGTTGTTAGTTCTAACCCTAATTAACTTGTTTAATTTTTTAGACCGTTATGTACTTTCCGCGGTATTGGAACCGATCAAAGCCGATTTACACATTAAAAATGATGGCGACATGGGTCGGATGGCCACCGCATTTATGTTGGGTTATTTCCTTACCTCACCAATTTTTGGATATTTGGGAGATCGCCTGTCGCGAAAAAAACTAATGGCCATTGGAGTCATAGGTTGGAGTTTAGGTACTTGCTTAACAGGGATTGCGCAGGGGTTTTCTTTCATGATTTTTTGTCGGGTAATGGTTGGATTGGGTGAGGCGAGTTTCGGAGCGATAGGTCCAGCCGTTATTTCGGATGCTTTTGAAGCCAAAAAACGAAACAAGGCAATTACGATATTTTCTCTTGCTATTCCATTGGGTGCAGCGCTTGGTTTTGCTCTGGGGGGAGTTATTGCTGCACAATTAGGTTGGAGAAATGCATTTTTTATTACCGGTGTACCTGGATTTTTCTTAGCGGCCTTGTTGTTTTTTATTCCCGAACCCGAGCGTGGACAAAGTGAAGAAGGTCCAGTTTCTAAAGAGAAAATCACTGTGAAACGCCTGTGGTCCTTGTTCTCAAATCGAGAATATCTCTTTGTGAACCTAGGGTATATCTTTTACACCTTTGCGATGGGGGCCTTCTCCTTTTGGGGTCCAGCATTTCTAAATCGAGTACATGGATTGGATGTTGCAGATGCTTCCCTTTTCCTAGGGCCAACCCTAGTGGTGGGAGGAATATTGGGAACGCTTATAGGAGGCTATTTCGCTAATAAATGGCGTGAAAAAAGTCCTTCGGGGTATGCAAGGCTCTTGCTGATTTCTGTATTGTGCGCCGTTCCATTTTCCTTTATTTCCTTTCTAACGGAAAACACCGTGCTCAGTATGGTGTGTATTGCGCTATCTCTGATTTTTTTATTTCAATCAACCGGACCAATCAACACCGTTATTGTGGAAAGTGTTGCGCCCAATATGCGCGCCTCTGCCATGGCAATTTGCATATTTATGATTCATGCGTTCGGCGATTTGTGGTCGCCTGAATTAGTAGGACGTGTTTCCGATGAATTTGGAGGTAACCTTCGCATTGGCATGTTAATTCTTCCTGGAGCCTTTCTACTTGCTGGATTATTTTGGTTCTTCCTTGTTAAAGAACAGGATAAAAAAGGGGCCTTGGAGCTTCTTAAAGGAAAATGATTGCAACGTTCTCTAGGTCTTGGTTTAAACCCGCCCCTAGAAGAAATGCCTATTGAAATGAGTTTAAGTGGTAATTGGTTATATGGATGATTAGTTGATTCCTCCAATTAACTGTGTTTTTTATTTCCTTTCAATCCCGATAATGGCTAGGTTGGCTAATCCGATTCCATCGGAATCGTAAATGATTGTTTAAGTCATGTAGCAATCGAGCGACCCCAGCGGGGTCGAACATCTTGTTGTTATTGTGTTACCTGGCTTTAGTTGTGGTGATCGATATCCCCATATCGTTCCTATTACACCTACTTTCCTTGTTCTTCCAAGAATATAGAAAACCAAACCTCAATTATATATATATATTTGTATACACATTTGTTAAATAGTATACATGAAAAAAACACTACTCATTTTAACATTGCTTGCAAGTTGCGTTAACGCCTTCGCCCAAACCGACAAACGCCGTGTCATGGCGAGCGCTGGAAGAATTGCTAAGAACCTTACACCAAGCATGTTTGGAACCAACTACATCATGTCGTATACCTTGGGCGAGCCCTTTATTTATGTGAATACGCCCATAGGATACACAAATACCCGAATGTGTAACGGGTTTCAGCAACCCGATGCCTTGATTCCTGTAGGTCCTGGAGTGGTGGTTCAAATGCCCACACAACCTGTATTTAAGATCTATCCAAATCCCTTTGATGCGTATTCGATCATTGAGGCCCCTCAAGAATATTCGGACCAAGAATTGAAACTGCAACTCATTGACGCCAATGGGAAATTGGTGTACGACGAAATCATGAAGGGAGCGCGACACAAAGCAGATTATTCTACCGGTCTTTCTCCGGGTACTTATTTTCTAAACATTTATCAAATCACGGGTGAATTCATTCACCAAGTAAAACTCATTAAATCTTAAGCATGAAAAAGAACCTAAGCCTCTTGCTTTTATTAGCAGTAAGCTTGTTTCAAACCCGTTTGTATGCTCAAGCACCCAACGGCATTAACTACCAAGCGGTAATACGAAACAACACAGGAGCCCTGGCTTCAAATACTCCGGTTGCGATTCGAGTGAATATTCGGCAAACCTCTACTACCGGAACGGTAGTCTATTCGGAACGACAAAACGTAACTACGGACCAATTTGGCTTAGTCAATTTCGTAATTGGAAGCGGAACTTTTTTGAATGGAGGGCCATTTGCGAACATTAATTGGGCAAACGGGCCGTTTTATTTAGACCTTGGCGTTGCCTTTTCAGGCTTACCAGCTCCAACGATTTACATGCCGTATGGAACCCAACAAATGATGAGCGTTCCCTATGCCTTGTATGCCAAGTCTTCGGGTAATTTAGTAAATCAATGGAAATATGGGGCAGGGGTTCCGGCAAGTAACCTGGGTTTAGTAGGTGATTATTACCTCGATACAGCTACCGGAAATGTATACACGAAAACGAATGGAAATACATGGGTTTTAATCTCAAACATCATGGGACCACAAGGAGCGGCCGGCGCTGTGGGAGCAACTGGTCCACAGGGAATACAAGGCGTAGCGGGTCCAACAGGTGCTACAGGCTTGACCGGTGCAGCTGGCGTAGCAGGCCCTGCAGGAACGAATGGTACCAACGGATTAAACGCAGCAACCCTTACTACGGTTGAACCTGCAGGAGCAAACTGTGCCACAGGTGGTGTAAAATTGGAATTTGGACCTGACGTGAACGGTAACGGTTTGTTAGATGCTGGTGAAATTGTTCCCGTACTTACGCAATATGTGTGCAATGGGGCGGTTGGGGCACAAGGAATTCAAGGAGTTGCAGGAGCCAATGGGTTAAATACCTTGATAAAGACCACCGTTGAACCCGCTGGTGCCAATTGCGCCACAGGAGGAACCAAAGTTGAAACGGGCTTAGATGCTAACAGCAATGGCATACTGGATGCTGTCGAAGTTGTGGCCGCTCAAACGACCTATGTTTGTAATGGTGCGGGGGGAGCAATTCCAAATGGAAATGCGCAAGGTCAGATGTTATACTGGAATGGAAGTGCTTGGGTGCATGTAGCTCCAGGTATTACTGGTCAAACATTAACCTTTTGTTACAACGCGCCACAATGGGGGCCTTGTTTGCCTCAAGTTACCACGCTACCGCTTACAAATATTACGGGTTATGCCGCAACTTCTGGAGTAAATGTAACAGCAACCGGCGGAAATGCTGTCACGACTGCAGGTATATGTTGGAGCACAAATCCCAACCCTACGCTTAATGACTCAGTTAATCCCAATGGATCTGTGTCAGGAACCACCAATTTAAACTTAACTAATTTATCTCCCGGAACAACATATTATATTCGAGCATTTGCCACAAATGGAGGAGGTACAGCGTATGGGAATCAGCTAACCTTTGTAACGGGAGCGGCCTTACCAACCCTAACTACCATAAACGCAACGAATATTACTTTCAATTCTGCAATCTTGGGTGGAAATGTCACCAATGATGGAGGAGCACCTGTTACAGCTCGTGGGGTTTGCTGGTCAACTACACAAAACCCAACATTAGCGAACAACAATTTAATAATAGGCTCCGGATTAGGTGCTTTTAATGACACCATAACTGGGTTATCTGGAAATACAACCTACTATGTGCGAGCCTTTGCTACCAATTCAAGTGGTACGGCATATGGGAATCAGGTGAGTTTTAATCTAAATTCACCTGCTGGGTTAAGTTGTAATTATTGTGGGCCTGCAGGCGGTCAAGATTTAACAAGCCCGCTTATGGTCAATGGAGTAATATACGCTGTTGTAAATCAACAAATATCAATGGATAGTTATAAATGTGGTTTGTCACAATATATGAGTTGTGCCAACAGCGGTTTTAATAATCCTCCTCAAACTACGGTTCATAGTTACACATGTACCAATGCCCAAAGCAATTCAATTAACCAGGTTATTTCATTTTCGCAACCGGGAATTTATTCCGTTACAGGATTTGCAGGAAGTTCTGTACAACAAAAAGTTTGCACAGTATCAATTGTTGTTAATTAAAAAATATGACCAACCCAAAATTCAAAGCCTTACTAAAAGACCCAAGCGTAAAATTTACCATTATTTTGGGTTCAGGATTTCACCGACATTTTTTGGATGAAGTTTCCATATTAAGTTCATGGGAATTACTTCTACAAACGTTAAGTCCTGAAACAAAACTTACTGGCGAATACCATCTTGATTTTGAAAGAATAATAAAGGCTAAGAAAATAATTTGCGAAGATTCAAGCAAAACTGAAGAACGATTAATTAAGTGTGTTAAAGAACTTCTAAAAAAAGAACAAGAAAAAATTATAGAAAATTATTCTAGTTGTTATCCAACTTGGCTCTTCAATCCAAAGTATGTCTCTGATGTAATTTCATTAAATTTTGATGAAATTCCTGAATTACTTTTAAATCGAACTGAAGGAGTATCGCTAAGTGAATTTAAAAATGACTCCAGTTTTAAGAAAGTATCGAAAACATCCTATGTATTTCTAAGTACAAGATACAAAACTCTTGATTTTGGGAAAACTGAATCCATACGATTTTGGCATCCCCATGGTATGATTTCTAATAAAAAAAGCATTGTTTTAGGACTTCATCGCTATGCCCACATGGTTGAAAACGGTTTAAGAATTCGAAATCACCATATGAAAGCGAAAAGGAATAATAACCAAGACAATACTTGGTATGATAAATTACTCGTTAATCCGGTAATTATTTTAGGCGCAGGAATGTCACAAACAGAATGGGATCTTTGGTTCGCCTTAACCTCCCTGAATAGATCAAACGGTGAAAAACACCCCATTTTCCAAATGCGTGAATGCGAATGTAAAAACGATGCCCAACACCAATGGTTTGAACCGCTTTTTACGGGAATAAAATTCAACGAACAATGGAAGGAATTAGAAAAATTATTTACAAAAAAACATCTATAAATTATGTCCTACAAAATTCTAAAAAAAGAGCTTTCTTTAACGAAGATATTTTATCTTCTTCTTGTATTTTCTCTTTCATCCAACTTTACTTTAAGTCAATGCAAACCCAAAATTAAAATTGATAATATTGAAGTTATCGCAGATATGGATGAAGTATATGGTTTGCATTTGCCCTATTGGTTGCATTCAGGTCAAACACTGGCTATTGGTTCAAATGTTTCCAAAATATCAGTTATCGAATTTCATGTTGATACTTCAAATTCCAATTTGGAATTTTCACAAGTAATGAATATAAACAGTCCCAATCCCCAAACAGTTCCATCAAATAAAGTATGGAAAATAGAATCAATTGCTAAGATTTATACACCTTCAAATTATAGTTCAATAACGTATTCATCACCTGGAACTTATACATTTAATGTACCTTCATGCGCAGAAAACATCTGCATAGAAATTTGGGGCGGAGGAGGAGGAGGCGGATACAGTAATTGTCTTAATTTTAATAATTGTTGGTCGGGCGGCGGCGGCGGCGGCGGCGGCTTTGGAACACAGTGCTTTTCTGTTACTCCTAATCAGACAATAACAATTATTGTTGGTCAAGGAGGAGGGCCTAATACTGCCGGATCTTCATCAAGTATAAGTGGGGGAAATATCTCATTAACGGCGAATGGCGGAAATCCAGGTAGTAATTCAGTCTATGGATCTTTTGACGGTACAGGAGTAATCGCGTTAGGTGGAAGTTCTGGTGCATCATCAAATTCACCAGGAGGTAATTCTAATGGTGTGAATGGCGGTGCCGGTGGAAATGGAGGTGCTGGTGGAATTGCTAATATAAATGGTGGATTTCCTGCGGGTGGAGGAGGCGGAGCATCTGGGAATGGCGGAGGAATAGTAGGTAATGGTGGTAATGGTAAAGTAGTAATCTCATGGTGAATTTTTAATAAATTGAATAATTTAGTTGTAACCAACCTAAAGGGACAGTTCCTGCTGGAAAAGTATGGAAAATTGAGCATGTTGGTGGTTCTGCTTTTTTGATGGGAAATGGAACTCAATACGGCGTGACCATTAACAATGCTACCTCAATTTGTTATTGGGGAAGTTCTCCATCGAATTATCAACTTCAAGTAAAAGAAATATGCCCTATTTGGTTAAAAGCAGGAGATAATTTAAGTTTTTATTGGTCGCAATATAATGGAACTCAAGGCTGTGATTTTGTAATATCCATCGTTGAATTCAACATAGCCCCATAAACGTAACCAAGTGAAAGGGCACTAACCCAACCCTAGTCCCAAACATACCGATCATCGTAGGCTACCTCGTATTTTTCTAGGAAATTTTTGTATTCGGTTTTAAATGCTTTCTTACGGTGGTGTTCCTTTTGGTTTGAGATATACTGGATAACCCGCTCAACCTCCGCAGGATTCACAGAAAACGCGCCGTAGCCATTTTGCCATGAGAAATTGGCATAGGCCGCACCTTTGGTTTTAATCCATTTAGAAGAATGGGATTTCAGTTCTTCCATCAATTTCATCAAAGCCACCTTTTTGGACAGCATGCATAGGATATGAATGTGGTCGGTGTAACCTCCTACTTTAATCACGTGGCATTCAAGATTATTGCAGATGCCACCGAGATAGCTGTGTAATTCCTCTTCTATTGATTCTTGTATTAAAGGCTGCCGGTACTTCGTACTGAACACGATGTGCAGGTAATTTTTTACGAGTGATTGTCCCATTTGATTAAGGTATTGCGCCCTTTCAGGGCTAACATTAGATGATTCGTATTTAACCGATGGCTAAACGCCATCGTTAAAATAGCGCGCCCCTTCAGGGCTAACCCAAAACGCTTACAAATTATAAATAGTATAAATAATTTCAACCTAGCCCTGAAAGGGCGAAATACCCTAGCCCTGAAAGGGCGAAATCCGTTAGCCCTGAAAGGGCGCAATACCATTCCACCGAAGGGGCGAGATAATTCGTAACCCATCAAAACATTTCATGCAACACGGGAGATAAAGTGAAATAGGGTATTTCTACCTGCTATCTATTCGTTCCCAGCAACGTAATCACTTAGGTATAAAAACGGCTCATTCAACGAACCATCGAATGTTGTTTCTGATGCCCGGTAAATAATTTGATCGGGATCATCTCCAAGCAAGCGTGGAAAAACATGCTTTAATAATTCACTGCCAAAGTCCTCTGATGCATCTTTCGGAAGTTCACACGGTAAATTGTCTACCGCCATAACTGCAACGGCTTCAGGTAAGCTAAAATCACATTCCTCGTTGGTACTCGGATTCCATCCATAAATGGAATTCCCAATTTTTGAGGGACGTATCGTACACGCGATTGGACCGGCGATGTCACAAGAAATGTCTGCAACAACCTTTAACCGATTATGTTGGATAAAGTCCTGCTGCGTAAGTAAAACCGGTGCTTTATTATCCCAATAATGGCAAGGGATATACATGTCGGAACTCGCTGCGTATTGAGTTAATATCGAGGTATAATCAGATGGATTTGCATAAAATGCAGCCTTGTCAAAACCACCCGCTTGGTTACGGTAATAATCTGCCGCTTCTAATTGACAATAAACGGGTTCATTGAATGTTTGCGTTAGGTATTCTTCGGGACTTACTTCCTTGATGGGTAATAAATCGATGATTTCTTTCGCACCATGTCCAACACGACCAAAACCAGTTACCAAACACCTGAAATTGGTTGGAAGTACTACCTTTTTCAATTCTTCTTCAACTTCTTTACGATCATGGCATTCATGCGCTGGTTTTAAGGAATAGGCTCCATGCTTTAATCCATAGGTAAGGAACCCGTTATAGCATCCAACAATTCCGGCATAGCGACCAAATCCAATTAAACGCGTTCGGTATTTATCTTTGATCACCTCGTAATCGATTAATCGAATTTTTTGGTCCAATAAAGATCTCAGTAATTCGCGGTTGTATGGTTGTTTCTTGATCGTATGGGAAAAGAACATAAACGTTTTTCCTGGGATCAAGTCAGGAATGGGAACTTCCTTAACGCCAAGGATAATATCGCAGTCAAATAAGTCATCTACGACTTCAATGCCTTGATCTCGGTATTCTTGATCGGTAAACGTGCGAATGGGGCTGGATTGTACCACTACTTCGGCCTGAGGGTACATCGTTTTTAAAACCTTACATTGATAGGGGGTAAGCGGTGTTCTGAAATCAGGGGGTACTTTACCTTCTTTAATTACTCCAATGCGGATTGGTTCCATGTCTGTGTTATTTTTGCAAGTACGCGTCAATAAATTCTCTAATGCAGCCTTCACCACCTTTGGTGGATAAAATAATGGAGCAAACGGATTTTACCTCGTTTACTGCATCCGAAGGACAAGCTGCTAATCCGATGTTTTTCATAAGCTCAAGGTCATTGATGTCATCCCCAATGATAGCCACTTGATGCAATGCTAATCCGAGTTCGGTACACCATGTTTTAAGGATGTCTAATTTCGGTTCTTGCCCAACATAGCAATGACTTATGCCTAATAATTCGGCGCGTTTCTGCACCATGATTTTTGTAAATCCAGAGGAAATAATCCCAACCTTAAATCCTTTTTTAGTTAATCCAAGGATTCCTAAGCCATCTTTGGTATTGAACTTTTTTATTTGGTCCCCGGATTCCGTCCAGTACATGCCACCATCGGTCATTACCCCATCCACATCTAAGATCAAAAACTTGATGTCCTTTATTTTCTTTGCAATATGATCTGCATGAAATAAGGGTTTGAATAGAAGCGACATAAGATCAAGGGTATATTCATCAGCAATCGCTTCCAAGTCGTATAAAGTCAATTCTTTCACTTCATCTACTTCTAAATCCGCCAAGAAATCATTGTAGTGCATTCCGTGTTTGGCGCACAACCCTTTAATATTTTGTTCTAGATACATCATACGATTTGATACCCAACTGCCGCGGCTACAGGTTTTAATTCATGATACAATTGCTCAAACGCTTCGTAGGTCAATTGCTGTGAAGCATCCGATTTTGCAACCTTAGGATTTGGATGCGTTTCAATCAGTAATCCATCAATTCCCATGGCAACGCATGCTTTTGCTAAGGGAGCTACGCCGTATGCATATCCCATCGCGTGAGAAGGGTCTAGAATCACCGGAAGATTGGTGTGTTCTTTTAACCACGCCACGCCACATAAATCTAAGGTGAAGCGTGTACCCGTTTCAAATGTTCTAATGCCGCGTTCACAAACCATTACGTCTTGATTTCCACCGGATAACACGAACTCAGCCGCTTGAACTAATTCTTGTAGGGTGGTTCCAAACCCGCGTTTAATCAATACCGGCTTATTAATTTTAGCACATGCCCTTAGGATCCCTTGGTCATACATGGCTTTCGCACCAATCTGAATAATGTCGGTATGCTCAATAATTTCATCAATGTGTGTGGCATCTCGCGCTTCTGTAATCACGGTTAGTCCATGTCTTTCGCGCATTTTAGCCAATAGTTTTAAGCCGTCTAATCCCATACCTTGAAATGAATAGGGACTTGTCCGAGGCTTATAAGCACCTCCCCGAAGGGTATTTAACCCAAGGGATTTTAATAACTGTGCCGCACTTTCAATTTGCTCTTCCGATTCTACCGAACACGGACCACCAATAAGCACGGTATGCTTGCTTTGGCCTCCAATCGTAGTAGCACCGAAATTGATGGTGCGTGTTTCTAGGTTGTACCCTCTACTTGCTAATTGCATATCATTTGGGAAAACCCATGATGCGTCGGTATGTTCAACCAATCCGGCGGGAACCTCTTTCATGGAGGAGCCGGTAATTAGGGTATGTGCGCCATCAAAAATATGAAAGGCTTGATGAGCTGCTGCAAGTTGTTCGGCTTGCGCTCCGCTTAGGGTTGATTTTAGTTTTATAATCATAATTCACCTTTTATCAGGTTAACAAAATTAATGATGCCTACGGCTTGGTGTTGTTCATTCACAACCG
>CANHSL010000036.1 GCA_947463385.1 Flavobacteriales bacterium | reverse complement strand
TTTGATCAGCAAACCAAACACAGAAAACTCAGATATTTATTACGTTCATCCATTGCACGTTAGTGCACGGGTTCAGCGCAGCTAACCCTCCCCTGCTCGTACTAATAACCATGAAACCATTTCACCTCCCTATTATTTTGCGACAACTCGGGTCATTCGGTTGCAGGATTCAATGGTTTTGTGGTTATTTGTGTAATAATACCATTCAACCATGGGCAAATTCTTAAATCCATCCGACTTAAAAGCGAATCTGTATAGAATCTTCAAGGAAGAAGAAAAGGAAATTATCATCATTCGACGTACAAACAACTATTGGATGAATATAAAAATCATTCAAAGAGAATTTAATCTTAGCTTACGACACTCGTGTTAATATAGCTATATTCGTAAAACAAATAAATAGTTGACAATGGATTTAACCTTACTCGTCATCATTCTCTTACTTGTGGCCTTAGCCATTGTGTTGCTATTTCTTTTAAGAAACAAAACTGATAATAACTTTCCGGAGCTACTTACCAAACTAACCGAAATACAAAACGGACTGACCAAAATTGAAACCAACCTAAAGGAGGATTTCAGAATAAACAGGGAAGAAAATACAGCAAACGCAAAAACAAACCGTGAAGAATTAAACAATGCTATTACTGATTTTAGAACGGAAATTATGACTGCCGTTAAAACAATGACGGAGCAAAATAATACAGCTCTTGAAAAACTGAACCAAACGCTTGAGCAAAAAGTAACGGCTCTTATTGACAAAAACGATACAAGCTTCAAAGCCTTTACAGAAGGCAATACTCTACAACTTGAAAAAATTGAAAAGAAGGTAGAGGAAAACTTAAAAGCATTGAACGAACAAGCCAAAGCCGACAACACCTTAATGAGAGAAGCCTTGGTGAACGCCTTTAAAGGATTTCAAGAGACTTTTGACAAAAACGTTAAATCATTTAACGACTTGCAACGTGAGAAATTTGGGCAATTAGAAACCAAACAGAATGAATTAGTGCAAGGCACCGAAAGGAAATTAGAAAGCATTCGAGTAACAGTTGAAGAGAAATTAGAAAAAACTCTGAGCGAACGATTAGGACAAAGTTTTGAAACTGTTGGTAAACAACTGATTGAAGTGCAAAAAGGTTTGGGTGAAATGCAAACCATTGCTACCGATGTAGGAGGATTGAAAAAAGTATTGAGCAATGTAAAACTTAGAGGTGGTGTAGGTGAAGTGCAGTTGGCATTGTTATTAGAACAGATATTGGCACCGAACCAATACGATGCAAACGTGCGGACTAAAAAAGGCAGCACCGAACCGGTGGAATTTGCTATTAAGCTACCCGGACGCAGCGAAGATGAAAGTGCTTTTGTTTACCTACCTATTGATGCCAAATTCCCGAAAGACACCTACGAACATTTATTGGCAGCTTATGAAAGTGCGATACCTGAAGATATTGAAGCCGCTACCAAAAACTTAGAAACGGTAATTAAGAAAATGGCAAAGGATATTAGAGACAAATATCTTGATCCACCTAACACGACCGACTTTGCTATTATGTTCCTTCCATTTGAAAGTATTTATGCCGAAGTAATAAGAAGGAGTTCATTGATAGACCAATTGCGAACCGAATTTCAAATAACAGTTGCAGGCCCAACAACTTTAATGGCAATTTTAAACAGCTTACAAATGGGTTTTAGAACATTGGCATTGCAGAAACGAAGTAGTGAGGTTTGGAAAGTTTTAGGTACTGTAAAATCTGAATTTGAAAAATTCGGTGGCTTGTTGGAGAAGGCCCAAAAGAATATACAAACGGGCTTAGGACAATTAGACGATGTAGTAGGTACCCGAACCCGAGCCATACAACGCCAGTTGCGAAATGTGGAATCTATACCAGCGGCAGAAGCCCAAAAAATATTGCCCGATATGTCTTTGGATGCATTAGACATAGAATCAGAAAACGAAACAGAATGAACAAAACAGACCTGATACAAAAAGTAAAATCATTAGAAGGCCTTTCGCAAGACGAACGTGCCTACCTGATAAACTTGGTAAATACCAAAAAGAAATACGGCTTGGTGTGGGAAGATAAACCCGAAGAAGTAGAAGAACAACTGCGTGAAAACTTGCCCGTACTGAAAGAGATAAAAGACAAAGCCATTATAAACGGTGGAGGGTCACTGAGCGGAGCCGAAGTGCCCAACCACATACTTATTGAAGGCGATAACCTGCACGCCTTAACCGCACTCACTTTTACCCACGAAGGCAAAATTGATGTAATTTATATAGACCCGCCTTATAATACAGGAAGCAAAGAGGATTTCATTTATAACGACCATTATGTTGATAAAGAAGATGCCTTTAGACATAGTAAATGGCTTTCTTTTATGCAACGAAGATTGAAATTGGCTAAAGTTTTATTAAAAGAAGATGGCGTGATTTTTTGTTCGATTGGCGATGATGAAATAAGTCAATTAATCCTACTTTTCAACGAAGTATTTACAGAATTAAATAAACTCGGTGTAATTGCAAGGGTGGCAAAAACAGCAGGTGATAAAGGAAGCTATTTTGCACCAAGTAAAGACTATGTCATTGCCTTTACTAAAAACAAAACAATCCTACCTGATTTTAAAGACGGTGTGGATGAAAGTTTATTTAAAAAAATCGAGACTGAGGGTCCTAAAAAAGGGGAAAAATATCGTGATGATGTGGCATTTTATCAATCTTCATTAGATACAAGACCTAATCAAAGATATTTTATCAAATGTCCAGATAATAGTTACGTTATTCCACCAGGTGAGAGTATGCCAGAAGTAAATGAAGATGGTGCAAAAGCAATACCTATTAAAGGTGATGGTGTTTGGCGTTGGGCAAATGAAACTTTTTTTGAAAAAGGGAAAAGAGAGCTTTTGGTTTTTAAACAAACAAAAAAATCACCTTTGCTTGACGAAAATGGCAATCGAGCAAAATGGAACATTTATACGAAGAGTTATCTAAGTGACCGTTCAGAAAAAGGAGCTTCACCAAGAGATTATTTAGACCAATTTATCAATCGTAAAGGAGCAGATTTAATAAAACAATACGACATTGATTTTAGCTACTCAAAACCTTATGAGTTAATTCAACATCTTATTTCAATCACTAATAAAAATAGTGACATTCGAGTTTTAGATTTCTTTGCAGGTTCAGGCACGGCATTACATTCTGTCATGAAAATGAATGAATCCGACAAAGGTAGTCGTCAATGTATTATTGTTACCAACAATGAAAACAACATTTGCGAAGAAGTTACCTATCCAAGATGCGAGAGGTTAATTAACAAATACGTGAATAAGAAAGGCCAAGAAATGCCTTGTTTTCCAAATAACAATCTCCGCTACTACAAATGTGAATTTGTAAGCCGTGAGCCATCACTCAAAAACAAAAGGGAATTAACCCAATTAGCTACTGAGTTGCTGTGTATTAAAGAAGATTGCTACACCGAGCAAAACATCCATATCAAGCAAGCTCGTTTGTTCGCCAACAGTAAAGTTACCTTACTCATTTTGTTTGATGACTACCTCATACCCCAAGCCGTTGAATTTATCCAATGTTTAGAGGCTACCGACATAAAGGTGTATGTTTTCTCAATGGGCAGCGACCCCTACACCGAAGATTTTGCAGAGGTATTGGATAAAGTAACCCTTTGTGCCCTGCCCGATGCTATTTACAAGGCGTATCAGAATGTGCTACCCAAGAAGAACAGAACTATTCCAATTGTTGAAGAAGAACCAGAAATACCCACCAATGAAAATGGTGATCAACAAAATTTGCTTTAAAATTTGATAGAATGAACAAAACAGACCTGATACAAAAAGTAAAAGCATTAGAAGGCCTTTCGCAAGACGAACGTGCCTACCTGATAAACTTGGTAAATACCAAAAAGAAATACGGCTTGGTGTGGGAAGATAAACCCGAAGAAGTAGAAGAACAACTGCGTGAAAACTTGCCCGTACTGAAAGAGGTAAAAGACAAAGCCATTATAAACGGTGGAGGGTCACTGAGCGGAGCCGAAGTGCCCAACCACATTCTTATTGAAGGCGACAACCTACATGCTTTAACGGCACTCACTTTTACCCAGGAAGGAAAAATCGATGTAATTTATATCGACCCGCCTTATAATACGGGGAATAAGGATTTTAAATACAACGATAGTTTTGTGGATAAGGAAGATAGTTACCGCCACAGTAAGTGGTTAAGCTTTATGAATAAGCGATTAAAAATTGCGAAAAGATTATTGAAAGATAGTGGCGTGATTTTTATTTCAATAGATGACAATGAAATAAGTCAGTTAAAACTTCTTTGCGATGAAATTTTTAATGAAACTAATTTTATTTCACAGCTAACCTTAGTTAATAATATAGCAGGAAGAAGTGATAAAAAACATATTGCTCAAGCTCACGAATATGTTTTAATGTATCAAAAGACCAATTACTTTGAATCCACTGGAGTTGAACTTGGTGAGAACCTAATCAAAGAATACAAGTTTAATGACAAATTAGGTAAATACAGATTGCAGGGTTTAAGGAAACGAGGAGCTAATTCCAGAAGGGAAGACAGACCAAATCTATTTTACCCTATATACTTTAATCCTGAAAAAAACGAACTTTCCTTAGATTTAGAATTTGGTTCAGTTGAGATTTTACCTAAACTTTCTGATGGCAACGATGGTAATTGGCGTTGGGGTAAATCCACGTTTTTAGATAAAAAGCACTTGTTAATTGCTAAGATAAGTAACAAAAAATACGAAATATTTGAAAAGGTATATTTTGAGAACAATGGAGAGGAAAAAACTACAAAAATGAAATCTTTCCTGTACGATAGCGATTACACAACAGACACTGCAACTACCATTTTTAAGAGTGTAATTGATAAAACTCAATTTAATAATCCAAAATCCACATTACTAATCCAAGAAGAATGGAATAATACTAGATTTTTTTGCAGGGTCTGGTACAACAATGCATTCAACATTAAATCTTAATAATAAAGATAATGGTAATAGGCAGTGTATTCTTGTAACCAATAACGAAAATAGCATTTGCGAAGAAGTAACTTATGAACGCAACAAACGAGTGATACAAGGCTACACCAATGCCAAAGGAATTGAGGTAGAAGGCTTGAAAAATAACAATCTCCGCTACTACAAAAGCGAATTTGTAAATCGTGAGCCATCGCTTAAAAACAAACGGGAATTAACCCAATTGGCTACCGAGTTGCTGTGTATTAAAGAAGATTGCTACAACGAGCAAAAAATCCATTTCAAGCAAGCCCGTTTGTTTGCTAGCAGCAAGGTTACCTTGCTCATTCTGTTTGATGACCACATCATACCCGAAGCGGTAGAGTTTATCAAAAGAATAGAAGCCCCCGAAATAAAAGTATATGTATTCTCAATGGGCAGCGATCCCTACAGCGAAGATTTTGCAGAGGTATTGGATAAAATAACCCTTTGTGCCCTGCCCGATGCTATATACAAAGCGTATCAGAATGTATTGCCCAAGAAGAATAGGGTGATTCCCATTTTAGATTAAAAAACTAAAACAACAGAAAATTGAATCTAACCTTAAGCAAAAAATAGAATAACATGAAATTACTCGAATTAGAATATAGAGAAGAAGCGTTGAAGCAGTTGAAAAACCACTTTTTCAATTTGCTCAACAAAGATTTTTACCGCCATATATTGGCATTTCAAGCACCCACCGGATCAGGTAAAACTGTTACTATGGCTTGTTTACTTCGCGATATTGTAAACGAACTCCCAACACATTTTGAAATTGCCAATCGCAATGTAACCTACATTTGGATTGCACCCAACACCCTGCATTTGCAGAGCTACAGCAGCTTATCGCACTTCTACAGCGAAACCCGTGATATCCGGACCCTGAGCATTGAAGACATTACTGATGATTGCTTGAAACCCAACGAAATGTTGTTCTTGAATTGGCAAACCGTTAGTCGAGATGACACTATTTTCATGAGGGAAAATGAAAATGGAAAGAATTTTTACAATATAATCAATCAAACTATTTTAAATGATACACAAATTGTAGTTATCATAGACGAAGAACATTTGATGGCAGGAGGTAGAACCGCACCAAGAGCAGAGCAGGTTTTAACAAGAATACGTGCCAAAATTGAGTTGCGTGTATCGGCTACGCTGACTGATATATGTTTGGGTTCTCTATATAGGGTTATTATTCCAAGAGAAGATGTAGTAAAAGCCCAAATGATTAAAAAAGGAGTGCATTTGAATCCTGCATTAAGAGCCGAAGAACAAGCAGGACGAGATGCTGATTTAGTTTTATTACAAAAAGCCTTGAAAAAACGAATTGAGTTAGAACAACAATATGTTGCAGCAGGCACCAACATCAGACCTTTGCTTTTAATACAATTACCCTCAGATAAAGCAACAATATCATCAGAAGATACTCGAATCAGGGATATCCTAGTGGCGCAATTGGAAGTGATGGGCATTACAGAGCAAAACGGAAAATTGGCCGTTTGGCTCAGTGGTGAAAAATCGAATTTAGAAGACATCTCCAAACCCGACAATATGGTGGAAGTGCTTCTATTCAAACAAGCTATTGCCTTAGGTTGGGATTGTCCGAGAGCCTCTGTACTTCTCATATATCGTGAAATGCGTAACGAAAGCTTCACTGTGCAGACGATGGGAAGAATTTTGCGTATGCCTGAACAAAAACACTATGCCAACGATGCGTTGAATTATGGCTATGTATATACCAATTTGAACAAAGAATTAATCACAATCCTACCCGAAGAAGCCGACTACATTACCGAAAACAGAGCCAACCGAAACAACGATATTTATCAAGCGGTGGCTTTAAAATCTTACTACATTCAAAAAGAAATCAACCGAAATCGTATCGGTTTGCATTTCAGAGAGGCACTTTTCAGAGCAGCCGAGCAGTTGTTCAACATCAAGATAGGTTCAGAAGGTGGAGAATCATTCTACCATACCAACAATTGCGAAATGCAACAAGCAGGTGTAATTATGGATGTTGCAGAGATTGAAATTGGCATACCAACCGATGTAAATATTGATGTTACCCAAGTAGGCGGCACCCTAGCCGACCACGTTGAACGCTTTGCTAAAACCGCTTATCAGTTGGAACAATTGTTCAACCGGTATTGCCTAACAAGTTGTGGCGACTATCAAAAAGATGCGAGTTGGGAACGCATAAAATACCACACCCAGTTACTCTTTGAAGAATATTTGGGAATGTTTGGTTCCGAAGTTTACAAAATTGTTTTATACAACCAACCCCGTTTTGATGACTTGTACAATTTGGCAAGAGAAATTTATGCTCAGATTATGGCTGCCAAAGCATCGAGCAGGTCAACCACGGTAAAAGAATATGAACAACCTTGGGATGTTCCTGAGTTCAAAATCTTCAACGATAGTTACGAAGCGTATGAAGCCAAAGCACACGCCTTAGACCCATTGTATGCCCGAATTCGTGGGGCTAACCAATTATTCGACAGTGCAAACGAACATCGTTTTATTGATTTACTTATAGAAAATGAAAACGAACACATACTATGGTGGTATAAAAACGGAAGCAGTAATAAAGAAGATTTTGCGATTCCGTATATAAAGCGAAATGGTACTCAATCCTTATTTTATGTGGATTTGGTGATTCAATTCAAAAACGGAACCATTGGTCTGTTTGACCCTAAAACCATTGAAAGTGACCCTGAAAATGTTTTGAAGCACAACGCATTGATTGAATATATTGAGGAATTGAATAGTAAAGGAAAAAAAGCCGTAGGAAGCATCATCATCCAACAGCAAGGCAGTTGGAGATATTGCAGAAACCGAATAGAAAACGACAGAGATTTAACAGGTTGGGAATTTTTCAACGCTGCGACAATAAATACAAATTAAAAGATTATGGCAAAAAAAGGATTGGACACTACCTTCATCCATTACGGTATTAGACTTGATGATATGGAAATCATCAAACAATTGTGCGTAAAACATGAACTCGATTTTGATTGGGTTCAAGATAACTTATTAAAGGATTTCCATGAGAAGAAAATCCGAAATCAAGAAATCGATGAGAAAAGCATCGAAAAATTGATTGACAAAGCACTCCAAAAAATCAAGTAGTATGCTGATCAAAAAAATTAAAGCAATCAATTTCAAGACTTATCTAAATCTTGATTTGGATATTTCAGTAGAATCCGAAAAACCTATCATACTTATTGGCGGAGTCAATGGTGGTGGTAAAACAACCCTCTTTGAGGCTATCTATGGAGCACTTTACGGGCTGCATCTAAATTCAGCCAAGCAATTCCGAGAATTGTTGAATGCTGGAGTCCTTGGAGAAGAAGATGAAAAAATTGTATTAGAACTTCATTTCACCGGAAAAGTATTGAATGAAGAACAGCAGTATATTCTTACAAGAACATATATTTTAAACACGGCCGAGCAACCTGTTGAAAGTGTACGATTGAATATGAATGGTACCATTTTTCAATACGGAACCGCAACACCACCAGCACAAAGAGCAGAACAAGAAGCGCAAGTAAATAAAATCATCAAGGCAAATTTACCTCAGGAATTAAGCCGCTATTTCTTGTTTGATGCGATGGAAGCTGGAAACTTGTTAAAGGAGGACCAGCTCAATAGAGTGATCAAGGAGAATATTGAAAATGTCATGGGATTCAATAAATACATGCAATTGGCAAAATCTTCAGAGTCCTTGTATCAATTCCATACTTCTCAACGATTACAGGTAGAGAATGAAAAAAAAGAATACCTGTCGCTTTTGGAGGAAAAGAAAAAGAAAGAAGAAGAATTTTCCGTAACACAAACGAATCTTCAGAATTACCTGCAATACTCGGTTTCTAATAAAGAGATATATGACAACTTAAAAAGTGGATTGAATCAAGAAACAACGATAAACAGTAAGATTGAACAAACCCTTGCACAAATTGACTTAATCAAGAAAAAAGAAAATCTCTACCGAGATGAGATGGATCAATTCATAAAAGAGATTGAGTTAAACATCTTTGTTCCGGCATTAGTAGATGCTATCCGAAATGAAGTCAACCTAATTTTGAAGGTCAAGCAAGATAAAGAACAATCCTCAGCCACCAATGTAAACCCCGAACAAGTTCAAGCTATTAGTCAGCTTGTTCTTAATTATTTGGAGCAACAAAAGGTTTTGCTTGGCAAGGTTGAAGTTGACACCATTGTTGATTATGTGATCACCCAGTCAAAACCTTCAGAAACAACAGATGAGTATGATTATTTAGAACATTCAGATATAAAAGCACTGGAGCAATTACTCAATGTAAAAACGATTAACCAATTTCCTTCGTTGAATCAAAATCGCGAAGAACTCAATAAATCCATCGAACAGATTCCTGCATTGAACCTTCAAATTGAACAAATGAAGGCGCAAGTCACTGGAAGAGATTATTCGCTATTAAAGGCGTACGAAGATAATGAGCAGTTAATCAAATTGAGTGAAAATTCAATAACCGAAACTAGGGCGGAGATTACCAAGATTGATAAAAAAATACATCAATTCGATATTCAAATAAGTCAGGATCCTGATCCGAAATACGATACACTTGGGAAATTAAAAGGATTTTTTGAAGATGTAGCCAATGAATTGTTGCGTGTAAAAAAGCAGCAAATTGAAGAAAAAATGAAATCGGATCTAAACATCATCCTTGCTGCTTATAGCGGAGTTATTGATCGTGTAGAGTTATCCGAAAATTTATACAATCTTACCTTTAAATTATTCCATACTGCAGGAAACGAGATTTATCTAAATCACTTAAATACCGCTTCAAAGCAGATTGTCATCCAAGTACTTTTGAAAGCATTACACGAATTTGGTGATTACGATCCACCGGTCATGATTGATACGGTTATGGGAGTATTAAGTGAAGAAAGTAGAGCAGCAGTTTTAGAAAATTACTTCCCTGAATTGTCTCATCAAACATTGTTACTCAGTTCAGACAGTGAAATTAGAAAAGGGGAAGAATTTGACAGGATTGAACCTTTCATTTCCAAAGCTTTTACACTTCAACGAAATAAGGAACTTCAAAGAACTGAAATCATTCCTGGTTATTTTGGGATCCAATTAAATAGCTTATCATGAGTAACATCAACATTCAAAACATACGCCAGGCAGATGGCCTTAACGAGGCAATTTCTGAATTGAAATACATTTTAGAAGTACGTCTGAACCTTAAAGAATACACCGACAATAAAACGCCATTTACCTTAAGTAACAACAAGGTGATGCGGGTATGTTTATTAGCTGGTCTTTCAATTGAAAAAAAGAGGGATTTGGACGTAGTAGAGTCGATTCAACTTGGCAGTAATCGAATTTTCGAAACATTATTCACACTACACAATTTAAGTTCAGCCATATTTGCGCTGATTAAATTGCGCTATCAACATTTAGATATAGATTGGGAAAACAATGCCATAAAAAGTAAAATTGTCAATAATGAAATTTTCCTTGGAAGAGAATTATTGCTACAAGAAGGTACATTAGAAACCTTATTGTTCAAATCAGGTTTAGCTGCTGGTCAAGTGAAAAAAGGAATGATTCCGGCACTTAATTTAAATATTGGAACCTACGAAGATGAAATTCAAGCCTACCTCAATTTGAATGGTAAGGATATTTCAAACACGCAGATTCTTGTCGCTGGCACTACAGGTTCCGGAAAATCAAACCTTTTAGCTGTCCTAATCAATGAAATTCGTTCGCTTTCAGTGGATAGTCATTTCCCGGTAAACTTTCTCTTATTCGATTACAAAGGAGAGTTTTCAGATCCTGCAAACAATGATTGGCTTGAATTATTTGAAACAAACCGAGGCTGTATTTTAGATCCGATAAAGGCACCATTGCCATTTTCACCTTTCAAAGACTTCTCGGGAAAATCCCAAAATGAAATCAACTTATATTCGACTGAATTGGCGAACGCATTATGCGCCATTGATAATGCACGAATCAGTGCCAATATGAGTAACCGTTTATCGGAAGCCATAATCAATGCATACAAACGAACGAATAATAAACCAGTTAAGTTTGAAGATATTTTAAAAGAATACATAGATCTTCAACCCGCGAAGGATGCTGATAAAGACGACAGTGTAAAGTCTGTCATGAAACAGTTAATTCGAAACAATTTATTTACCGCAGACGATACAATCGACTTAATCAAAGAAAGTTTTATTGTAAAAATGGATGCATTTCCAAAGGATGGTCCAATTGCGAAAGCAATTGTCTATTTTATTGTCTCAAAATTGAATATTATCTATGAAAACCTTCCAAAGCAATCAACGGATGAAGAATCTGTAGAATTACGTCATTTCACCATTATCGATGAAGCTCATTACATGCTCGGCTTTGACAACAAACCGTTGAGGGATCTAATAGCAGTTGGAAGAAACAAAGGATTGAGCATTATTCTGGCAACACAAAACATGGACAGTTATAAGAGTGAATACTTCGATTTCTACGCCAATGCACAATACCCATTAATAATGAAACAACAGTCCATCAATGATGGCGTAATAAAAGACTTATTCGGTGTATCAGGAAAAGAGTTCCAAGAAATAAAAGAAGAAATTGCCGGATTGCAAAAAGGTGAGTTAATTATAAAAAATCCTACGGCAATAGCACTAGGAATGGGAAAGAAATACAAGAAAATCAAAGTACGGCATCTAATTTAACAAGTATGTTGACAACTACATCCGCGCCAAAAGTCTTTCAAATAGGTTATTTAGTTTGCCAAAAGGATACAGTTGTTTGAGAGCTTCAAATTGCTTGTGGCAGCAAAGCCGCTGGAGCACAATCCATGAATACTGAGAGTGCATTTGTGAAAGCGATGCTAGGTAAAAAAGATAGGGATTGGATTGCATTTGGGAATGGGTTTAAAGTGGTTGAAATTGACTGAAAATTTTTGTTGAACTGAAGAAATTATGGAAATCGAATTAAAATCTCTGCTTGAAGAAACACTTAAAGAGTTTGGAAAAATTACATTTGATCTTACTTATGTAAACAAAGGATGTATAGTTGAGCTGGAAATCGGCGATAAAAAAAACGAAGAGTGCGGTTCAATTTATGATGAATTATCGGAGTGGTTGAGTTACGGAGAATTTCTCGATTATTTAATTGAGCATAACGTATTCCACAATTTTTCCGATGAATTCTTATTTGAAAATAAAGAAATATTTATTCTTATTACCCTAATTGGAAGCTGTTGGGAAATTGAGGATGATCCCAATATAAAATACTTATACTTATCGAAAGAGTTTGTTACTGATGACCTTAAAATTGATTTGAATGAACTTAAGATAACAGCTTTTGATGAAGAAAAATTTAGCCTTTGCTTTTTCAAACGGAAAGATTCGCAGCTTGAAAAATTAGAATTAAATTATTTTGACGGTGAATGGAAAAATTACATCTTAAGTGAACAACAATTTAAAATCTTGAAAGAACATGTTGATTCAGTAATTATTAGCTCCATTCCCATATATGAAATCGATTTTGATTATGGAGTTATTTGGGAGGTCAATTGTGATGACTGGTACTTAGATTTTAATTATTGGACAACACCAATTAGAATAAGCTTAAATGACGTTATTTCTGCATAAAATAACGAAAGAACAATGGATTATCCAACATGAAAAATTAGGTTTGGATAAGAAATGGTTTATTCAATTTAACAGCCTAGTTAACACTGATTTTTTCAAGTTATGTTCCACAAATATTAAAAAGGAAACGATAATACTTGGCGCATGCACCCTAACCGAATTAGATGAAAAAATTGATTGTTCAATTTTCATATTCCCTGAATACCAACGACAAGGATATGCAACAAAATGTATTTCGGAATTAATTTCAACTTATGATAACATTCAATTTACTGTTTCCATGTATAATGAGAATTCCCTGAGATTTTTTGAGTCTATAGATTGTTTAAATAAAACAGTACTCAAGGAGCAAAATCGGACATTTATATTCAGGAAAGTTAAAAAACCACAGCTAAAGAAATAAGTCTTTGAACTATTGAATAAACTATAACGCTAACCATATGAACATCCAACTCACCATCGTACGCGGAGGAAGGTTTGAATTTGCTCCAAGGGAGAAATTCTTACCTTTAATATCGAATCAATGCAAAGACGCATTGTCACGTTAAAACAACATATCATGAACGACCAATTTTACATTTACTCAAAACGGATTGAAGATTTCGATACAATACTTGAACTACTTTCCAAACATTATTCGGAGGAATTCTTCAGGAATAAAGATCAAATGACGCTTTTTGAAATCGAAGAACCATATAAAATCCAGTATTTCAATCGGGAAATTGAACTGAAAACCCAACGCTTTATCGAGTTAATGGTTCTTCGAAATCAATTGATTGGGTTGCATCAAGAATTTCAATCGATGCAAGCTAAACTTAAAGCCAATCAAACCATCTTAAAAACCATACCCCGAGTTGATCAGAATCATGAGGTGGAAAATCCATATGTTCACATTCTTGAAGAAGAAATAAGAGACATAAAAATTTCATTGGAGCAATTCAAAAAACCAATTATGGTTATTTATGTTCCTGGAGGAGGATTTTATTTGATTCATCTCAAATCCCGTGCAGATCGACAAAAAGTCATTGATCATATTATGGAATATATCACTGAATGGAATACCGAGGATTTAATTGAAGACTATCAGGCGTATTTTACCCAATCCAGCTTGGATGAGTTAAGGTATTATAACATCAACCTTGAAGAGGAGGTGAAGGCGTATAATGAGAAAGTGAAACAAAATGAATAATATTCAACTTCATCATCAAATTGTAACTCCCCTTATATTCCTCATATACTAACAAGCATAAGATCCAAAATAATAAAAACCTAATCTCAATGAAACGATATATAGAAATTGTATACGACAACAGCGGAAGCATGAATGACCGTGTTGGCGGTAAAAAGAAATACGAAATAGCCCAAGAGTTGTTTGAAAAGGATATTTTACCAACAATTGGTTTCAGGGGTGATCATGTTGTCTTGCGTTTACTAAGAACTAGCTGTGAAGATTCAATTTCAAGAACTGAAATTCTTCCCACCCAAAGAAATTTAATGCTAAATCGCATCAAGGGTATTAGCCATGATCAGAGTACCCCTCTATTTTATACTGTCTATGATGCTGTAGAGGCATGTAGAAATTTCCGT
Source organism: Flavobacteriales bacterium (assembly GCA_947463385.1). Lineage (GTDB taxonomy): Bacteria > Bacteroidota > Bacteroidia > Flavobacteriales_D > Crocinitomicaceae > UBA952. Next base: position 9,245 of record CANHSL010000036.1, on the reverse strand, counting down.
GCAGATGAGTATTTAATTTTTGTACTTACCGATGGTGATGATACTTGTGGAACAATGATTGAGGATTTAATTGATGAGGATACTCTAAAAAAGTATGTTCGATTTTACAAAGTACTTCTTGTCCAGTTAGCAGTTGACTCTCCTATTAGCCGTAATAATCTTACCGCCTTTACTAATGCCCTAGGTGGTCAGGCTATTTCTCTGGATAGTTCTGATTCTATTTCTCAAATGAGGAAAAAACTTAAGCTCGCATTAAATGTTTCCGGCTTTTCCAATAAACTACCCCTAGAACATTGCTTTGACAAACTACCAGGGTTCGACTTATCATGGGATGAAATTGAGAATTCAGGAATCAGTTTTCATCAGTCCATGTTGCTGTATCAAAAAGGCATGCTCACGTGGATGCCTGATTTAATCATTAATGTTAGGGTACTACAATTGGCTGAATTGAAGTTTTTACATTCATTGATTTTCAAAAGTGGAATTCCGGAAGATTTAACCAAGACAATGTTGTCTCAGTTAAAAAAACCATATTACTATTCATTCGACTGCATTTATTGGGATTTTTCTATTGCTCGTTGGAGATATTTCATACAGCAGAATTCAATTGAACAACTTCCAAATCGAGAAGCAAGATTTGATGATTTTCCTGAAAAAAGAAGAGATATGGACATTGAGAAACACGCGCAATACTCACCAAATAAAGTTTATCGTGTTGAATTAGCTCCTTCAAAGGCTCCTTCATTCCAAATAGTTCCGGATGATGAAAATCTAGATTTGGATTGGGCTGATTTGAATAATGTAGAAAATAAGAAGGTTAGAATTCTGGTACCTGGTGACAAGGTTGTATTTAAGTGGAAGTAATTGTATATGAAATTTGGGTTTCTAATTACGTATATCATTTAGAAAATATTCTCCATAAAGTCATTATGACATGACCATCCAACTCACCATTGTACGCGGAGGAAGGGTTGAATTCGCTCGCACCGGAATCTATCCGGAGTATTTGCAGTTTTACTTCCCCGAGGAAAACAAACGTTGGCGAGTGAAATTACAGCATGAAGTTCAATCCGGTTTTCTTCGCTCCAAGGGAGAAATCCAGTACGAATATCAATACATGAATGATTCTTGTAAGATCCGAAGGTGGGACAACCATTTCCCCAATGCGTTTGAGGAGATAGATTATGTGATGCAGAGGATGGTGGATTGAGGGTGTACCCTACTCGCGTTACTGGAATTATCGAATTATAAAATTTATTTTTGAGTTAATTAGCAGGGAGTAATTATTGCATGTTTAATTTTTCATACATTTAAAATTCGAATTAAGCCCAATGACCGATACGGAGAAAATAGTTAAACTTAGAACGGACGATCGTTATTTTACCAAGGTGTACAACGAGCACCGGGATTATGCCTTACGCTTCATGTCGAAGATTCACAAGGATCACGATGAAATTCAAGATGTTTACCAAGACGCCGTGTTGGTGCTATTGGAAAATGCGCGAAAAGAGGAATTTAAACTTACCTGCAACATACAAACCTACCTGAATTCCATTTGCAGAAATCAATTGTTGACCAAGCATCGAAAAAATTCAAAAATGCATAAGGTAGACATGGAAGATTTCGATCCGAACATTAATGATTGGTTTTCCGACCATGAATTTAACCCCGAAAAGGAAGAGCGCTTAAATACGCTAGAAAGCGCTATGGAATTGTTCAAAGCGCAAAGCAAGAAGTGTTTTGACCTGTTAAGCATGCAATATTTCGAAAAAAAACGCATGGATAACATCGCCAAATTATTGGGTTTTTCCAACGATAAAAGTGCTAAATCGCAAGCCGCTAAGTGCCGTGGTGAATTGAGAAAACTTGTCCAATCATCGTATGCTTAATTCAGCATCCATCGATATGTTTCGGGATTTAGTTTCGGAATATGATGCAGCGTATCGCTCGGTATCCGTGCGTGATGTTCTATCCGACGCTAAAGAATTGTTGGGGATTTGGAATGATGTTATGGAATCCACCTTGGATTACAAAATCATCAACAAGGAAGAACTTAAAGAGGCCTTTTTGAGCGACTTAGCACTGCACTACCTGCAAGATACGTCCACTGAGGATCCTATCATTTCAGCCTTAATAACGGAAGCAGTCCTTTTTCAACCTTACCTCGAGGAGGCCAGGCTGTTTAGTCAAGCCTTCGCCCGAGTTCAGCGAAAAGCGAATAAGCGCTTGTTGCAAGAAATGGAGGAAGAACTGGAAGCTGAGGAATTATTCCATGCCTTTAACCGCCTGCAACGAAAAGAAAACAAAGCCGTACTTCAATCGATTCAGTCATCCAAGCAATCTAAGGCTTTTCAAATGGTACTTAGAATTGCGGCCATTCTGCTCCTTATTGCCATACCAGCAGGTATACTGCGCTTATATTTCATGGGGGATTCCAATAATGGCTCTACGAATACCGCGGAAAATGATCCTAAGAAACCACAAAGTTCTTCCGACTATTTTGCCTCAACCTATGTAGACATTAAACTTCCAAAGCCCTCGGAGGAGACAAGTACGGTTAATGCCGAAGCAACAACCACCGCCATGGGGTATGCCAATTCAGAGGAAGCGTTCAACATCAAAATAATCAATCTACAACCCCAGTTAAGCTATCTGCAAAAACGCGAAAAAGAAATTAATTCACGGATTAATACCCTGAAAAACAAAACGTTCAAGCATAAAAAAAGCACCTTAGATTCCTTAGAAACGGCTTATGCCAAAGTGATTGATTTAACACAGTACATTCAACGTAAAGAATTAACCTACGAAATGAATGCTCCAAAACTTTCGGTTTATGTAATTAAAGAAAAAGACCTCCAGCAAATGAAGGTCTTTAATTATAACGATCTGGGTACTGACAGATTTTACCTGTATTCGGAGGGTAAATACTTTGCCTTAAACAATGGACAAGGAATATTAAAAGCCGAAACGGATGAAGGTATCCTCTCAGCGTTAGATTCCAAGAACTAAGCCGCCTGCTAGTTGTTCGTTGGATCTACCTGACCTAAAATTTCACGTATCGCCGCATCTGCATCCTTCCCTGCAAAGACAATGCTCATAATCCCGGGCATAAAACGTTCTAGGATAGTAAACCCTTCAAAGTAATTGTCCCTGATGATATCTTGTGCAACGGGTTCGTCTGAATAACGAAGGTAGGTTTTACACCTTAATTCTCCCCGTTGATGGTTTAATTGAAAATTTCCAATGTAGCTCATAGAGTCAACGTAGGCCGTGTATTTAGCCACTTCACAGCGCTTATTTTCGGGGATATTCACCGGTGAATGGGCAAAAAATTCCACCAATTTAATGTGGTGATGGATGACCATGAACCCATCCGCAGCACCAAGCGAAAGTGAAATTCCTGACCGAATTACTGTTCGTTCATTGGTGTCTTCCAACACTTCAAATCTGTATTCTATGGCTTTGAGAAAATTGATTAATTGGTCTTTCATAGGTACAGTTTCAGATTTTCTAAATAGTTTCATCGTACATCAATTTTAATTATTAAAAATATTACCAACGTGGATAGGAATAATAGCTGTAATTGTAACTTGGATAGGAATAACTGTAGTTGTAGCCACTGTTATAATAGCTGTTGTTGTAATAACTGTTATTATAAACCTTCGTACCCGTTTGACCCGTATAGGGATTCACATTAGGATACGTACTCCAATTATCGTACACCGAATTGTTGGGGCTGGTGCGGTAATGCGGTTGAACATAGGTTCCATTGCTGCGGTAATATCCATTCACATATACCTGCTTTTGTCCAAAGGCGAATTGAGCGAGGGTTGCTAAAACTAAGGTCATAAATAACTTTTTCATAAGTAAAAATTTAAGGGTTACATGCATTGATATCGGATTTTAAAAAAGGTAACCGATGAAACCTGTTTTTTTTAAAAAAAATTTTAAAGGCTTGGATAAGTCCGATCAACTATAGCCGGTTAATTGAATTTATAAAGTGTAGCGATTGATCCAGGAATACCGTTTAAAAAGGACCATTTGAAACGAATTTCATTGGGCGTTAACCATTCGAGTTCTACTTTTCCATTATCGATACATGTATTCGCTAAGGTTAATTTCTCGGACAGAAACAGTTTATTCTTGTCCGTTTTGATTTTGGTGAGTTTACCGCTGCAGCTGAGTGAGGGATAATCTACAATTATGTTCTCTCCAGCAACCGTTAATTGAATTGACCAAGTCTCGTTGTTGTTGAGTTGATACCCTTGGCCTACCCACGTGCCTTCAAATAATCCTATATTTTGGGCTTTTAACTGGACTGCACTCAGGCTTAAGGTTAATAAAAGAAATAGCTTTTTCATACGTAAAAAGTTAAGGGTTATATTAATTGAAATCGGATTTATTAAGTAGGTAACCGATGGAACCTATTTTTTTTGCGTGATTAAATAAATGATCCATAAAATCCCTGGTATGGCATACCAGAAAGCGAAATTGAACAATAGCATTCCATCTTTTGTGGATCGTACCACTGGGTCGTAAGTCAGCATGTACGAACTGTACAGAAAAAGGAAGGTTGCAATCACGGTTGTGATAATAGCGGCTGTTTTCATAGGTATAATGTTAAAGGGGTAAATTACGTTGATCTTTCACGGAAATATCATCGAACAAATCGTTCTTGTAATTTCCGGTTGACTTCATGCGTTCGTAAGAACAGATAGAAGCAGAAACCTGATCCATCATGTCCGCATAGTTGCTTTTATTGAACGAAATGATATTCTCACGACGGATGTTCAACTGATTTGATGCCCTGACAGCATCTAAATCCGCACCCAAAAAGCTAAACGTCCATATACCTGTTTCGTCCAAGGTTTTTATCCGTGATGAGATTAATGGATGGGTGTAGAACTTCGAGGCATTCTCTCCCCCATCGGTAAGAATAATCATGACCACCGTGGCTTGATCTGCATTCAATTCAGCCGCGTATCGGTCTTGAATGCGTTCTATGGATTTACCAATGCCATCCAACAAGGCCGTTAATCCTCCCGGCTTGTAATTTTCCCGGGACAACAATGCTACTTCTTCTATGGGCGCAAAATTCACAAGGTCCATTACCTCATCTTCGAAATACGTCACCGACACCACGTACTCGTGCTCAGGGTGTTCTTTTTTCAATGCTTTGAGGGTCTTCAATTGCGCATTGAAGCCTTCAATGGTTGCGCCTTCGGATCCCGCCATGGACCCTGATTGATCTACCACAAAGTGATAGATGGTTTTCTTGTTTTTCATATGACTGGTTTTATTTGATTACGTGATTAAAATTTTGCGAATTGCACCATGAATTCGCCGTTGATTATTTTCATTCCAATGCTCGGGTCATCGAAAAGTTGAATCCTTATTTCATTGCCTTGATCGTCCAGGGCCTCAATGATTTGATAGTGTTTTCCGCTTGAGGTATAATCCTCTTCCAGATTTCCCATGTTTCGATAAATCAAAACTTCACCTTTCGCCGTGTAGTGTTTGATGTCTTTATTCGCGTTGATATTAAATACTAAGGTATGTGAAGCGGTTTCCCAATCCGACCAGGTCTTCGTATCTGGGTCGTAAAAGGTAACATAATTGAAGTCCGCTCTAAATTGGTCTTGAGCGGAGGCAGTAAATCCGATAAATAACAGGATGAAAAGTGCAATTGATTTCATAGGATAGATATTATATTTTTGTTGATTTTAAATTAATGTTGATAGCAATATAAGTCTCCCGGATTTGACACGCAGTGTAAGCATCTGCGTCCCGTAGATTTTGCCGTAGCGTTACATTGACCGTAATGACATTCAAAGCAATCTTTGGATTTTGCTTGTTCGAGTGCAGTATCCATGGGTTTTGCATTGGTGTGAACGTTGCCTGCGAAGAGACCGAAACCAAGGACAAGAAGTAGGGTTTTTAAGGTAGTTTTCATCATTTAATTTTTAATGTTCACACATTTATATCCATCTTTCAAAAAGGTAACCGGGTTTTATTAATTTTCTTCTTCCCAACGAGTTACCGGAGAAACCAACGCAATGCAGGTCATGGTAATTAGGGGGAATAAAAACCCAAAGATTCCCCACAAGGCGCTTGATCTATTTTTGCGTTCCGCCTCTTTGGCGCAGTAAATGGGTCCAATGATTTTAAGAAGTACCCAAATGATGGTAATTGCCCCCATGATTATACCTTGATTTTAATGTGTAATTGCTCTTGAATCTTTGTTTTTAGGAGTTCCAATTGCTTGAATTTGTGTTCATTTTGCTGCACCTCTTGAAACAGTTCGTTGGCCAGGAGCTCTATTGGATTTCCCGCAAAGCGATCCGGGTGACAAGCGCGAGAAAGGGCTTTATACAAGGCAGGAGCCTCATGCATATCTCGCATCACATCGTCCATATTGATGTCAGATTTCTTAGCTTTTCGGATTTCTAAATCGCTGGGATTCATTCTTTTTGCCTTCCGTAAAAGAAAAAACATGTACACGATGACCGCAAATTCAACAGCAGAAAGAATCATCCATTGGTTCGTTATAAGTATTTTCATGGGTTGAGTTTTATTGATTAAATCCGAGTACTCCTCCAATTCCAGAATAATCGTAAAGTTTGTATTTAATGCCATTGTAACCCGAGTTGTCATGCACTTCGAGTGTATCCCAACCCAAGGAAATCAATTTGCGCACGAGTTCCTGGTTGTTCAGAACCACCTCTGCGATGGAAACCATTTCATGACGCGCCAAAGGTCTGCCAGAGAGCGCTTTGATGCGAAAGCCCCCGGCCATGAATTTTGAAAATGCATGACGGTAAGCAGATTCTCCGATGGAGATGGTCGCCTCGAGCAAGGTGGGTGCTAGATTGGCCACGAATGCTTGGCGTGCTGAAAGGTTAAAGTTTCGAACCAATCTTCGACGTTCGGAGAAGTCGTTAAACCAGTCTTGAATAGAATAAAGGTATTTCCACATCGGTTAAAAATTAGAAGTTATTGATTTAGGATCTTCACCATAGGTATTGGCTCCTGTTTCGCCATTCGCAAAAATTAAATACAGCGGGAATAAGGGGATAATCTGATACCATCCGCTCATCGATAGGTCGTGACAGCGTTTGGCACCTTGGGCCCAAAAGAACCATAATGCAGGGATAACAAAAATGTAATAGGCAATGACGGCTTCACTGCCTTGGGCAATGCTAGCAACCATCATGGCGATTAATACTCGGGCAGCAGCGGCGATCATTAAGGACAATCCATACTCGGTTCTTCTGATGCGTCCTTCAAAGGAAAAAGGGTTCTTAAACATGATATAAAATTTTACAGTTACTCCCATTCATACCCATTCTCAGAAAAGGTAACCTTGGGACTGCAAAATTTTATTTAAATCATGACCAGGGGAATTCTTTGCAAGGTTGTAGTGTCATTAAATAATTCTTAGCTTTAAATCACTAAAAAGAACATCATGCGTGTACGACTATTTTTTCTGTTTTTATTGATTTGTGGTTTCATAAATGCACAAGAAAAGCGTTTGGCATTGGTCATTGGAAATGCTAACTACGATAAGGGTGCACTGAAAAATCCGGTGAATGATGCCTTTTTGATGAAGGAAACATTTGAGAAATTGGGTTTTGACGTGATACTTAAAACCAACGTTGAAACTCGTACTGACTTTATCAACGTAGTGGAAGAGTATAATAAAATTCGTAAAAATTATACCATAGGATTTGTCTATTACGCGGGACATGGTGTTCAAATAGGGGGAGACAACTATTTATTGCCAACAAAAGAACTATACGAAACAGAGAATCATTTTAAATATAAGGGAGTTCCAATATCAATTTTTACAGATGAGTGGGACAACCCATATTCTAACGAAGTTAACGTACTGATTTTGGATGCTTGTAGAAATAACCCTCTTGAAAAACAAATATTTGGCAGCACTAGAAATATTATCGATAATGGCGGTTTGGGTCTTGCCGAAATGAAGAAGGAAAAACAGCCTACTGGTTCAATTGTAGCGTTTTCAACTGCTGCTGGTCAAACCGCCTCGGATGGAAAAACTGATGAAAAAAACAGTTTCTATTGTAAAAGTTTAGCCAAAAACATGCTGTTAGTTGATGTGAGTATTCGCAACATATTTGGAAAGGTATCCAAAGAAATTTACACGGAAACGAAACAGTATCCCGAGGTTTCTGACAAAATGTTTGATGTTGATTTTTATCTTACCAAGAGTACGTATGCGGACGAAATTGTTTTAATCGATTCATTGATTGAAGAAGAAAATTACGATCTAGCACTTGAAAAAGTAGCATTCATCTTTACTAAATCCCCTGACAATAAAAAAGCTCTATTAAGAAGAGGGCGAATTGAATACAAGAGAAATTTAGAATATAACGGATTGCATTTGTTTAAAGCAGATAGCCTTTATCCAAATGATCAAGAGGTAAATCAATATATAGCAAGATTTTATGCAACCATTGGTGATAAGAATAAGGCAATAAATAATATAAATCATGCAATAAAATTAGATGGAAGTAATCCTGATAATTTTATGTGGCGTGCAGTATTTTATTCTGAACAAAATAAACAGGTTGAGGCACTCCAAGATTATACAAAGGCCATTGAATTAGATAATAAGAATGGCCGAAGGTATTATGAACGCGCTTTATTTTATGAAGAATATTTGGAAGATTATGATAATGCATTAATCGAATACTCCAAAGCAATTGAACTAGATCCAACAAACATTGATTTTCTATATGCAAGAGGAGTGTGTTACACGGATATTTTTAAAAAAAATAACAAAGCCCGCGAAGATTTTAATATGATATTGACTTTAGATCCAAATAATATCAACACAATCAATTACCTAGGTTTAATTTTTGAGGATGAAGAAAATTACGATCTTGCCATTAATCAATTTGAAAAAGGTATTGCTTTAGAAAAAACGAATCCTACCTCTGCCGCGTTTTGCTATTCCAATAGAGCAGAGATTTATGCACAACAAGGAAAACTTACAGAAGCACTCCAAGATTATACGAAGGCCATTGAATTAGACGATAAAAATGGCTATAGATATTATTCACGCGCCTTATTTTATGAGGAGTTTAGAGAAGATTATATTAAAGCTTTGGATGATTACTCCAAAGCCATTGAATTAGATCCAACCGATCTTGATTTTCTCTATCGCAGAGCCAATTTATTTGATGAGCATTTAGAAAGGAGAAAAAATGCAATAGAGG
>CANHSL010000035.1 GCA_947463385.1 Flavobacteriales bacterium | reverse complement strand
TTTTCCTTGTCCAAACCTAAGCGATCAATGCGTTTTTCCCATGATTGACGGTAGTTAGCAACTAATTCTTGATCTGCTCCCCCAAAATATTTACCAATGCTGTCCAACACAATGTCAGGTCGGTTATAGACCGGATCGAGCTGCTCGAAACCAATGACTTTCAAGCTAGGTGTCACATAATGCAGCATCTTGCTCGCATCTTTGGAGCACATGTAGTAAGGAGAGTTGGGGATTGAAGTTATAAAATTCAATTGACTAAAAAATTGAAATTTTAACAACTCCCGTTTTCGTTTTAAATCAAATAAAACAAATTCATTCTTCATTTCTATAAGTAGAACATCTTCGCTCCAAAATACGAGATTCTGGATTTCACCAATAAAATTATAGCTACCTAAAAATTCTAAACTCTTTGATTTATAGAAAGATATTTGGGACAAATTCTTATTATATTCAACAAAATAAACATCATTCCAAGCCGCATAAAAATTGCTTTTAAATACAAGAGGTTGTGTTTTAATAAATCCTTTGAGTGTAAAATTGAAAATCTTGATTGAATCACTATAAATAAGAAGTAAATCAGACGAGTCTAAATTAGCGGCTCCAATAAACCTTAAGCTTTGTTCGCTGAATATTTCTTTTCTAGTATCCACATCATATATCTTAATATCCCCAGCCAAATCATCACCTATTGCAGGAGAACTAGCTAGAATGTAGTCTTCATCTAGACTCCAAAAAGAATCCATAATTGAATATTCATCGCTAATTTTACTTATTTTTCGAGTTCCTGTTTCGACAACATACAGTCCACATTCAAACGAATTTATTAAAAGGTATTTCCCATTTTTTGAAAACTCTAGTGATAGTGATTCCAAACAAACATCTTCAAATTTCAATTTTAACGAAAAAATCATTTTATCATTAACTGTGCTATAAACAAATAAATTATCATTCAAAACATAAGCCATTAAGTCTTTTGATTGACAAAAACTGAGTTCACATTTTATTAAATCTTCGTAGTTGATTCCTAGAGCACTATTTAAAAATTTCAGATCTTTTTTGGTCAGGATGTAAGATACACTCTTTTTTCCAAAACCGGCGTTAAAATATCTACTAGTGTTAAAATTGAAAACGCCTTTTGATAGTGATGATACATCAGTTAAAGAATTGATTTTTTGTACTTTGAGCAATTGATCTGAAACACTGAATATATAATTGGAATTTAACCTGGAAAATAGAATTTCGGAATTTAGTATTCCGTGTAAACTGCATTTATCTTCTGACTTTATAAGAATTGTTTCCTTCAACTTTAAATCTGTTAAATTGAGATAGAACAAGCCATTTAAACAAGTTAAGACGACGAAATCATTAGAAATTATTTTAATATTAATTACGTTAAGAGCATAAAAAGAAATTATACTATTGTTCTGTCTATTGTAAACATATAGGCTGTCAGATGAAGAACATAAATAATATTTCTTGTTAAGCGCAAAGGCGAGGATATTTGATTCAAGCTTAATGATAGATTTTATTTTCTTATCGAGCAAATCGTAGGAAATCAATTCGTCCAAATTAACATAGTTAAGTGTTTTCCCATTGTCTCCAAAATGCATTGGCGTAACACATGCTAAATCAACATTCGATGAAAAACGATTGATTACGGATTTAGATAACGTATCAAAAACAGTATATTGAGTAAAGTAATCTTGATGCGAACTATTTGCATCTTCAGCAGGTAACTCCTGAAAAGCTATTGTTGATCCTTGACCTTTTAATAATCGATTAATGGTGGCTAGCTCCCCTTTGCAAATGATTTTTCCATTCGCATATTGAGCTTTATTATTATTTCCTGAATATATAAAATTTGTGGAATCAATAAAAAAAAGTGAATTAACCTTAAAATTCGAAGTCAACCTTTTTTTTATTACCGCTTTATGAATGGATAATGAGAGTATGTCCCTATCCGAGATCAATACGATTTCTGATAAATTAAAAGGATTGAAATAAACAAAATCAATATTAAAATCACAACTTGCTTTCGTAATTATTTTTTTGAAAATTGCATCAAAAACAATAACCTCATTATCATCACTAACCAAAACCAAATAACTACTTACAGGGTCAGAATAGCACTTTGAAAACCTACCATTTTCGAACTGAATAATATTTTCTATTCTCACTAAAGTGTCAAGAGTTGAAATTTGTGATTTTTCGGAATGCGTTATCTTCTTAGATATTCCATTTTTATAATAATAAATACCATCAATTTCTTTATCAAGGCTCCATTTCCCTTCGAAAATAGTACCGTTATTCCATTCATATCTTCCAAATCCAGTTCTTTTATCATCAACAAATTCACCGGAGTATATTTCTCCATTAGACCAAATTAAAGTTCCTAGCCCTGTTCGTTGACCGTTAATGAATTGACCACTATACTTATCACCATTAGACCAAATTAAAGTTCCTAGCCCTGTTCTTTGACCGTTAATGAATTGACCGCTATACTTATCTCCATAAGGCCAAATATATGTTCCGTAAAGAACTGAATCCGTACAAGTTTTTGAATAAAACAACTTGGTAGCGTTGTCATAATTGATAGGTAAATCAATTTTTGTAGCAACTTGACCCAACAGAATAGACTTTGGTATTACAAAAACACAAATAAGTTTAATTACATTTTTCATATACAATATTTCCCCTACCTCACCAACACAAAGCCCGCCCATTTTTCGGGGTCTGTTGGGTATTTGGTGTGCATTTCTTTTTGGGCTTTCTCAAAGGAGGTAACTGGATTAAGTGTTTTTGTTAAGTCGGAATAAAACAAAGTCATGAGCTCCATGGTTTCTTTGTCGGGCACAGACCAAAGGGAAACGATCATTTGTTCCACGCCAGCTAATTTGAAACCGCGTTTGAGACCAAAGGTTCCTTCGGAACCTTCGATTTTTCCGAGGCCGGTTTCACAGGCGGAGAGGACGACGAGTTTGGTTTTTCGGAGGTTGAGTTGGGATACTTCTAGGGCGGTTAGAATACCGTTTTGCTCGGCGCCAAGTTTCGTAAGGGTATCGCTGCCTGTCCAAGCCCAGTTGCCGCCCGCGAGAATAAGTCCACTGCGGACCATTGGGTTCGTGCTGTAGCGGTAACTGTAGCGGAGCGAATTTTTACTAATGGAGGTATCGCTGAAATCGTATTCCGGAAAGGCATAGCCATGGGTAGCTAAGTGTAAAATTCCTTTGGCTTCTTTGCCTTCCAGTTTCGTGATGTTTTCTTCAATGGCCTCGTTGTTTTCAATCAGTTTGGTTTGCCAAGTTGATGCTGTAACCTGTTGATTAATTTGCTCCACCTCAGTTTTGGTGCCTTCCAGGTAATTCAATTTACCAGAAGCAGAAGCACTGTTGCGGCTCGCGTTCTTGTCCTTTTTATTCTTTTTGGGAACAGTTGTTGAACCGGGTAAATAATCGTAGTTTACTCCACCGACCATCGCCATGGTGTTACCGATTGGCTCCTTTGCTTTTTGCTTAATACCCATCGCCAAATAACGTGTTGAGGTTAACTGGTGCATGGTGTAGCGATCCATCAAATACTCTGCATTCTGTTCGGTGGCTGCCCGTTCGTTTTGTATGATTACGCCACGCTTGTCTGTTTTGGCAGCAAGAACTTCATCTCCCTTTCCTTTTGGCGCATATATGGCATGAAAGGGCACATTATACAATTCTCCAGTTGGGGCATAATAAATCGTTTTCACATCTTTGAGTGCTGCTTCTATAGGCTGCCAAACAAGCGGGTAATAGGCGCTGAAGCCTATTTTTGGTATGATGCCTTGAAGATCTATTTCCTTACACAATTTAACAAGTGTGGGGTTTTTATCTCCTTTTTTTAGCACCAAGGCATTGTAATACACAGCGGAGTCGTCTTCGTTTTTATACCGAATAAACTCGATGGCAGCTTCCCCTTTATCCAAGTTTTGTTGCACCTGATCCCATGTAATGGAAAGGTTTTTCTTTTGCTGGGCATATTCTGGCCAGCTTAATGTTAAGCGCTTATCTAACGAATCGGATTCTTTGCGCAGTTTTTCCAGTTTTTCTTTTTCGGCAGAGCCATCCGATTCCATTTTTGCCAAAAGACGCCTTCGGTACGCCAATTCTTCTCGAAGTTCATCCACCTCTCTGTAATAATTTTCACTGGAAATCTTGGCCTCCAGCATTTTACTCTTTGTAATCAGAGCTGCATTGTAGTTCAAGCCAACAGCTTCTGGTACTTTTTCATTAGCTTCATTTGCAAACCATGACAGATTATCGTAGAACGAACTCTCCTTTTTCCAATAGGCCTCCTTTTGGTTGTCGTTAAGCCATTCGAAGTTGTTGGCGATTTCTGATGCTTTCTTTTTAAAGTTCTTACTTAAAATTTCAAACGCTTGTTGCTCACGATTGGTTTTCATAAGTAAATACGCATAGCTGTTTTCAATGAATGAATAATCCGGATGCTCCTCGCCTAAGGCTTTCTTTTTAATTTCCAAGGCTTGTTTTATAAAGGGCTCTGCGGCTTTGTAATCACCTATATTCTTATACAACATCCCAAGGTTATTTATACTCGTAGCATAATCCGGATGCTCCTCGCCTAAGACTTTCTTTTTGATCTCTAATGCTTGTTTGTAATAAGGCTCAGCTGTTTTGTAATCGCCCAATTTATAATACAAAAGCCCAAGGTTGTTTAAACTCGTAGCATAATCCGGATGCTCCTCGCCTAAGGCTTTCTTTTCAATTTCCAAGGCTTGTTTTATATAGGGCTCTGCGGCTTTGTAATCACCTAAATTCTTATACAACATCGCAAGGTTATTTATACTCGAAGCATAATCCCGATGATCCTCGCCTAAGACTTTCTTTATGATCTCTAATGCTTGTTTGTAATACGGCTCTGCGGCTTTGTAATCGCCTATATCAGAATACAAAGTCCCAAGGTTATTTAAACTCGAGGCATAAGCCGGATGCTCCTCTCCTAAGGTTTTCTTTCTGATTTCCAAGGCTTGTTTAATAAAGGGTTCAGCGGCCTTGCAATCACCCATATCAGAATACAACACCCCAAGGTTGTTTAAGCTAGTTGCATAATCCGGATGCTCCACGCCTAAGGCTTTCTTTCTGATTTCCAAGGCTTGTTTGTAATACGGCTCTGCGGCTTTGTAATCGCCTATATCATAATACAAATTCCCAAGGTTATTTAAACTCGAGGCATAATCCGGATGCTCCACGCCTAAGGCTTTCTTTCTGATTTCCAAGGCTTGTTTAATAAAGGGTTCAGCGGCTTTGTAATCGCACATATCAGAATACAACACCCCAAGGTTGTTAAGAGTTTGCGCATAATCCAGATGCTCTTCCCCTAAGGCTTTCTTTCTGATTTCCAAGGCTTGTTTGTAATACAGCTCTGAGGCCTTGCAATCACCCATAGTATTATACAATAGACCAAGGTTGTTTAAGCTAGTTGCATAACTCGAATGCTCCTCGCCTAAGGCTTTCTTTCTAATTTCCAAGGCTTGTTTGTAATATGACTCTGCGGCTTTGTAATCACCTATTTTATAATACAAATTCCCTAGAATACTCAAACTCATTGCATAATCCGGATGCTCCTCGCCTAAGGCTTTCTTTTTGATCTCTAATGCTTGTTTGTAATAAGGCTCAGCTGTTTTGTAATCGCCCATTTTATAATACAAAAGCCCAAGGTTGTTTAAACTCGTAGCATAATCCGGATGCTCCTCGCCTAAGGCTTTCTTTTTGAATTCCAAGGCTTGTTTGTAATACGGCTCCGCGGCTTTGTAATCACCCATTTTATAATACAAACTCCCTAGGGCATTTAAACTCGAAGCATATCCCGGATGCCTAGGATGGTAATTTTCAAACAATTCCACAGACTTGTTCCAATAGAAAATTGTGGAGTCTGTATTACCCCATGTTTCATGAGTATTGCCCTGATAGCGCATACTCACCGCATACCTCAAACTGGTATCGGTTTCATTTTTCAATGCCCAGGTATTCATTTGCTTAGCAACAAGCAGGGCGCTTTCATAATTCTCTGCTTTTCGCAAACTGTCGTATTGAGTTTTTAGTTGGTCGTAGGTATCCTTTTGGGCAACTACTCCAGACAACAAACTCAAAAAAGCTAAGAAAATGAATACCAGTTTAATCATACAATAAATTTACAAATTCCCAATGATCTATGGAAGGAGGGGTTTACCGGTTCTTATTCTTCCAAAACCCAAAGTTCTTGCTGTAGGTAAAGGATAGCATGTGCGGTTGGTATGGTCCAATGCTGCGATCCAATACCCCAATGTTGTAGCCGTAACTAATGCCAATGGATGAGGTTGAACGTTCAATATCCATGTACTCATAATACTTCCCTCGGCCTTTACGAATCACTGAATACGGAAAACGAAATGAAACCTCCGGACGAACAATTAGATTTGGTGCACCTGTCGGCTGTTGCGCAACCAACAGGTTTGCTCCCAAGGCCACGTAATAGAATTCACTCGCCGCATGAAGCTTTGGAACGAAATTCAATGCGCCTTGGTTGAACACCACTTCACTTCCCAAAGACCAGCGTGCTGCGCTCACTTCATTAAAATGCCGTAATCCAACCCCTAAGTCCAATACCGCTCGGTTAAAATTTGTAGCCAAAGACGCATTCACTTGAACGTGTTTCAACTGGTTGTGGTTCCTAAACGTCAGGTCAAAAAACTTTGGCCCCCCAAACGTAGTTACCGAATTCCATCCGTTTCTAACATGGATGAAATGCGCCACCGCCACCCGAGAATATTCATCGTTTAGGATGTTCCTGCGGTGTCCTGAACTATTTAACAATTGAGACACCACCAGCATAGCACGGTAATGGCCATAACTGCAATTTTCCCCCGAAGGAGCACTTAAATTTCCAAATAATGCCATTCTAAGCCCCATTGCCTGATGCCCTTCATATCCAATTAACCCCGAAGGAATCGTATGAATTAAGGCGCTAAGCCAGAGGCGAAAGGAAGGCATCAGCATCGGAGCATCCTTTCTACTCAAGGTGGTGTAATATTCGTCCCATCGCGGGTGCTTATCAAAATACGGCTTCATGACCAAGGAGGTGAACTTAGCGCCGTCCTGACGCGCTAAATTCATTAACAATATCGCCCGTTTATCCACACGGCCCATGTAAACCGAAAATCGGGCGGTATTTGCGCGTTCAAACTGCCAAAACCCCCATTCTTTTCTCAGTTTCCATAAATCTGCATTGATGAGCTGAGCACGGACTGTTGATTGGTAAACAACCATTAAGGCACACAACAAACTCAACCGAATCAAAGCCATAGTTAGAGAAAAATAATTAGTTTAGCAGCAAAGATTACCTATGGCAACACTCATCATGCGGGTTTTTCAAGCAATTTTCAAGTTGTTTCAACTGAAGAAAAACAACGACACCCACTAAAACGTAATGTTGATACCGAAATAATACCCCGGACGGTATTTTTTCTCAATAAGCCGTGCACCGTTTATAGTTTTGAAAGAATCCGAATCTAAATAATCCAATTCGCTTCCTTCTAACATATCACCAATACGAACCTGATCATTCAAAAGCTGCATTCTTGTAAAAGACAATCCTGCGCTCAACCCCAGGTAAGGAAAAGCTTTAAAGCGTAGCCCTCCACCCAATAGAAAATGAATTTCTCGATCGTTCCAAAAATCCACCGCAGCGCCTAAATTAACCGTAGGTGTAATCGTTTTGTTGCCGAAAAACTGAAAATCCATTTGAGAACCAATACACGGAAGTATCGATGAGGAAGTAGTGCCATTCAATTGCACCGAATCCATCGTTGCATTCGACGATAAGCTATACTGGTAGCGCGGTCCAAAAGCCCCTACGGCATAAAATCCCGAGGTCCAACCGACGTTAAACCCGCCGTTTACAGGCAATTCAACCATCCTACACTGGTGAGGCTTGTTTTCTAGCTCGTCCGAATCATAGGTTTTAGCAAATTCTTTTTCCCAGGAGGTGGATAAATCTTCTTCATACGTAGGGGCAACACTGACATAATCAACTACTCCGTTCGTATCGTAAAATACCCAGTCTTTCAGAGCCGCTTCTTCTAATGGATTTTCTTCAAGCCATTCATCTGGCTTATCACGTTTCACATCCACCCATAGTTTAAATAAATTTCGTGGGGGCGTTCCATCGTACAAGCCTTCCGCTGCCACCACAGGTTGGCACCCTACACACTTTTCGTTCACTAATTCTCCTTTCGGCGTCCAATATCGGTTTGGCCAATAGTATCGAACAAAGGTTGGTTCTCCATATCCACTTGACTGCCCTTCATTTTTCGGTTTCAAGTCGTTTCTGTTGTAAAAATTCAACACAAAGCGTTTTCCGAATAACACTTCATTTTTAGCTAACTCTTCCCCATCTGTAAGCGCAGAAAACTGTTGCGATTTACCCATCTGAAACTTCACTTGTTGGCTAAATCTGACATTTTTAACTTGGTCAATAAGCTGTTGAATGGCTTCTTTGGTATAAGATCCTTCCACCGCAACTAATTCACCTTTAAATTGCTTTACTTTCTCCTCAAGGTCTGACATATTTGATTTATATCGGTCATCATTTACCCCTGCCTTTAGGTAATGTAGTTTCATACTCGGAAAATACTCGGTCAATAGTTGCTCTGGGTTAAAATACTCCTTTTTACACGCTTCGAGTTCATTTAACACCTCATCTTTTATAGCAGCTAAATTTTCGGATTCAAGCCGTTCAATCGCCGCTTGAAATTTCTTGTATCGCGCGTTGAAATTATTAATTTGCATAGTGACCAATTGAGCATCTTTTCTGTACAGGTTAAACTCGGTTTGATTGCTCGCGTCAACGGCTTCTGTTTCACCTCGCGTGGCACTTCCCAACAAACCCATCTCGAATCCAGATAGCAAGGGCAGTCCGCCTGACAGTAGGTTAACAATTCCGGCCACACCAGACGAACCTCCTGTTTCTACCACATTGTCCTCCTGCTGTATGTCCACGTAATACAGAAATGGGTTGTAATTGACCACTTCTACCTGTACGATGTCTGTTTCTTTTAACTTGGGCAGGCGTTTGTTTAGCGGTACTTTCTCTGTTTTGCCTTCCACCATCTTAACTTGAAAATAACTCCATGTATCATTGGCTTTATCGTAAGAGATATGGAAGGTACGTTGTGCGCTTGCTTGAATGGCTACACATGCCATTAAAAATAAAACAATTGATTTCATAACGAAATTAATTTAAAGGAACATTATTGATTTCATACTTAATTAACTGAACACCTGAAACTGAATCGGCGGATTGATTTTTTCCTGCGGCACCGTCGCTGATCATGCGGATGAAGGCATCTTCCGAACCTCTAGTACTCAACGATTCTCCTAATTTTTCAACGGCCTCAAAATCCATTTTCTCACGGCTTGCAAAAAAGTAAATGCGATCTACTCCACAATCGATTTCTGGGGTGCAGGCGGTTATAATGGGCTGGAAATCTTTCGCTTTCTTACTAACGCCGGGATACAAGGTGACAAACTTATCCTTTCCACTTTTTGCGATCGGAATTTCGTTCAATAGTTTATTGTTACCAATGTAAACGGCATGTAAATATATGAGATCACTGGAATTGTTCACTACCTCCAAATTGAATCCACGAATATTTGAATAATTGTTGTAATCAGGGCTCTTTGAACGGAATACCGCAATCGATGAATCACTCATTGGCAGTAAGGTTACCGATACATCAATCGATTCGTCACTCAATTCAAGGTTGGTAAAGTAATCTATACGAAGTGCTTGCTTTAAATATTCCACCATTTTTGAAACGTCCTCTTGCTTGCTCATGGACAATGGCTTCATTTCTTTAAATGGATTACCGGAAAACGGGATTTCAATGTGTACGTTTTTGTTATTATCTTCTTTCAGGTAATAGTTTGGCGCGTCTTTTTTGGGATCAACGAATACGATATTCTTCTCATCTTTCAGTGCATTTTTAATGACTTTTATGGATTCCTTGTCGATTAGCTCGATGGCTAATTTCAAAGATTGTCCTTCCATAACTTCATAAATACGTTTTGCATTAAACAAGGAATAATCCGCTTTAGCAATCATCGGAAGTTTTGAATTTAGGGAAACCGTGCATGTTGCACCTTTGCTTTCCGTTACCACTCCTTTGGTAACTATTTTTTTTGATTTATTGGGGTCAATGTAATAAAACCCAAGAGAATCACCGGCTGAAATTCCATGAACCATCCCGGCTTTAACCTCAGCACTTAGAGAGTTTAGATCCGATAAGATTACTTCAAAAAAATCTGATTTAGGCACGGTTTGTCCGCTGAAAAATAGGGCATTGGGTTCGTCAAAATCTTTTTCCGCATTTTGTTTTGCTTCTGAATTGATGAGTAATTTGGAATAAACTAAATCGAATACATTCTTATAGCTTGATTTATCTTTTAAATTTGTAATCGCCTCTACTATGGCATACGTTAAGGAACCATACCCTGTGCCGTTTACATTAATTTCATAATTAACCTGTTCGTCTTTACACCCCATAAATACAGATTTCACTCCTTCACCGCTGCTGTAGCCTTTATTGTCTTCTACGAAATAGGTACGCTTGTATGTTTTGGGTGCACAAACGGTGCTTGAACCTCTTTTTTTGGTGGGTTCCGAGCCCCGTGTTCCGGAACCTGAATGGCATGCATCCAATACCACCACCACATGGCCATTTTTACCAATTTTATGCTCCATCGAAGAAACATAATAATCCATTTGATCGTCAATCAGGTGCTCATCGTACTGATAGCCCTCAAAATACTCCATGGGAGCATTATACAATACGAATGCCTCATCAAACCCATCTTCACCTTCGTCTTTGGAGATATATTTCACATTCGGATAGTCTTTGGCATCCCAATCTGCAATTTGCTGTCCGTGTCCAGAATAATGGATGTAAACAATATCGCCAGGTTTCACCGACAAGAGTAAATTATCAAGGGCTTTTAATACATTGGAGGCTGTTGCTTTTGCATCGGTTATCTCAACCATGTTTTTGGCATTGAAATTTTGACCTAAGAGCATCCCCTTAACGAGCGAAATGTCGTTAGCAGAACTTAAATCACTCCAACTTTTTTGATCGCTTGGACGATCTGGATAATCGCCAACGCCAATAAGTAAGGCATGTTTTGTTTGGGCAAATACCGACGCACACAAGAGTAGGAGCACAGATAACAATAAATTTTTCACGACTTTTTTTACAAAGATTATGAATTTTAATTGTTAACATCAAAAATTTAGGGCCAATTCAAAATGATCATCAAAAGCAATGATTTTAAAACAACGAGTGAACTGACCAGTTCCATAGAAACTTTGAGGTTAAAAACCCATCGGAAAAGCGAAATAAAAAGGTGTACATAAGTAAGAACTACCATCAAAACAAAAAAGAACTGGCCAAGCGTGAGTTCTCTCCAATACCCATGATATAATAGTTCAAAAGCAGAACTCGCCCATTCAAAAAAGGACTCTACGTGAAATGCGATTTCTCCGAGTTTCATAGCAATAATGTTTAGTTGTTGTAGAGTATTAACTTTAGAACATATTTTCGTTACAAAACAATCTTTAACTTGAATAAAATTGCTAGACCATTCGAACCGCTTCTTGATGCATTACAAATTACGATTCAACCCGATTTCCCCTTCTTCATTGGTACCTATCAAACCAAATACAGAAGGGGAACCAAGGCGGTAGAGAAGAACCTTGCACCACTCTTAAATCGAGCCTTAAGCATCCTTAAAAACGACGAGATCATCAAGGATAAGGATTTACTCGTTCAAGAACTTGCGGCTTCAATTGAACTCATCGATTACGTCGATTTCTCGGATCCACGGTTTATTGCTAAACACCAATTCAAGTATATAAAAATTATCAAACGCTTAATTCGACCAGATCGACCTTACAGCTACCCTGATTTCAAAGCAGACTTTCAAAAAAAGCATCATAAATTAGGCGAACAAGGATATAAAGAACCCGATATTTTATCAGCGTGGGAAGCGATTAAACACGAATTTGTACTCCCTAAAAACCCAAACATTGAACAGTACAAGGAAATTTATGATAAGGTTTATCCGATAGGCAAAGTATCTTACCCTATTTCTATGTTGTATTGCTGTTTCGAAAACCAAGAAGAATTAGTTTATTCAAATCCTACCCCTATTTTCCAACCTGGAGCAAACCGATTCGATAAATTTGTTAGGACCCATTATCCTAGACCTATAAGCAGGTATCAATATGTACTTTTTCCTGAGGGAGCACTTGAAGATTGTGATGAACTCAAACTATTTAATGGAGTAAAGATAGGTCCGAGAATGGGACATGGATCCATTGTTTTTTATAAGCGATCGGGTGAAAATCAGTTCAAAGAGTCCGAGCGCATCGGGCAATGGATCTCATAAACTTACCACAAGAACGGAATCACTGCCTTTCGTTCCTGCGGATACTCTTGAAACTTTTGCTTATACCATTTATGGTGAGAAATAGCCCGTGGCACTACATTAGCAAAGGTCCATATGGCAAATACCAATCCCGGTAAACTCCAGGTTAATATTCCAAAACCTACCCATTCGATGACTTCGCCCAAAAGATTCGGACATGAAACCCATTTGAACAATCCCCCTTGTGGGATTTTATAACCGGTTTCGCCCGGTTTACGAAGGTTAATTAAAATCGCATCCGAATGCCAATTAATAGCCATTCCTGTAAAAAAGACCATCATGCCAATAATAAACCGTGGATCTGTCAACCAATCCATGCTGTAGGAGGCGAAATTCCCAAAATAATACCCCATGAAAAACCCATTCATGGTATTAAATAGCATGGCGGAGACCATGATGATCACCGGCATTTTTTTACCATTGGTCTTGAGTCGTAAGGGGAAAACAATGGATCGATTAACATAATGAAAAACAAAGAGTCCGACCATGATTCCACTCACCACATTGAGCTGTTTCTTGGCATCCCATAAAAAATACGCAAGGATCACAAGCACAAAAACCTCCATAATGAACCACCCCCAGCGGTTGTCGATCATAGGTCCCCAACGCTCATTCGAATGCCTCCCGTAGGGCGCTGTTTGTTTAAACAAATAGATAAAGGTTATGATTCCAATCGCTATCCATGCCCAAGAAATCCATTGAAAATACTGTTCAGTCATATGCGTTTATTTTATGTACCCATTCGCCTTAAACCAAACAATTAAATCGGTGATGGTCTCTTTAAAGGAACGTGGGTTATGATCTAATTCAAGTTTCGCCTTTTCGTAGCTAATCTTTGAATTCCCATGAAGTAAAATCTCGATGGATTCGTTGGTATACAAGGGTGCCTTGCCGGTAATCAGGGATTGCAACTTAACAAAAGGCAAGCCCATTTGAACCAACCAGACCGGTACATTGGCTACTCGTATTTTCTTTCCTTTTACCTCACTTACAATCGCAACAATTTCCTTCATGGTATAATACTTACCCGACAACAGGTAATTCTCTCCCACCCTACCCATGCTCAGCGCATTGCATATGGATGAAGCCACGTCGCGTACATCCACCCAATCGTATCCACCAGCGAACATCGCCGGAATTTTACCCAGATAAATATCTAAAATGGCTTTACCTTGAAGTGATAATTTGTTTTCGGGCTGACCAGTAACTGAGGTTGGATTTACTATTAAGGCCGGCAAGCCTTTGTTAACAAATTCCAATACCGTTAATTGTCCATCCCGCTTACTTTGATCGTAGGCAAACGCTGTATTATCCACAAAGTTCCGTGTTTCATCTAACACATCATCCTTTGGAAGCGGGTCGTACGCATGAATGGATGAAATATGCACCACCCGTTGAATGTTTAAGTCGAGGGCTGTTTGCATAACATTACGCACCCCGTCCACATTTACCTTTCGTACGTGTCCGTTTTGTCCCCCGTTGATTGAAATGACCGCAGCAGAATGAATTAAGGCATCACAACCGGTTAGGAGTTCCTCGATGGAAGCCCGGTCATTCACATGACCTTTTACATATTCGATGTTGTTTTTAATGAAATATTCCACATCATTAAACCCCAAGGCTCGAACTTCGTGTCCACGCCTTGATAACTCTTCCATAAGGGCCACGCCAACGTGACCACTTGCTCCAGTAATTGCAACTTTCATAACAGCTGATTTAGCTCAAAGTTAGAAAATTAAATGAACTGGCTTTATCCCAAAAACACCTATTTACTCAGTGCATAATACCTTTATACGAAGGAAAATGACTTAATTCTGTTACCCGTAAGAAAAGTTACGTTATTAAGATGACGGATAAAATCAATAAAATGAAAACGTACCATGACCTTCGGAAAGAAATTAAATGTGACAATGCATCATTGAATCAGGTAAAGTTATACTTGGTTCTTACTCAACTCTTAAAAATACTTTTCACCGAGACGTTTGTCACCTTATGTTCAATGATTCCATTTTTTCTTTTTTATTGGTTGGTCTTTGGAATTTCTATAAAAACAATGTGGGTTGCGGGTATCTATTTGTTTTCACACTTTCTTTTTTATGAATTTTATTTAAAAAACAGCTACAAAAAAGATTTAAAAGCAGATTATGAGGAAATTACGCTCATGCTGGTCGTATTGAAAGATTTACGCAACGAAAAGCGACAAAAAACAACTAAATAACACGAACGATGTTGGAGAAAAAAGACGTTAAAATTGGAGATCGAATTAGATTTATAAATGATGAATCATTGTATACCGATGCCCCTTTTATTATTAAACCCATACTTGGTAAAGTCTATACGGTTCGAGCCTATTCCTACAAAGGATTTTACTTAGAGGAAATCATTAATGAACTGGTTAATTGGATAAATCCCGTCAGCAATAACATTGATTCAATCGATGAGCCCGGATTTGGCGCATGGCGCTTTGAAAAGCTTAAAACACATCCAGTCATTGGATATCAAATTGAAAAAGATCTTGAACCATATTTTGGGAAACAAAAAGACAAAATTCCTACATTGGAACCCCTGACCAAACAAAAAGGCTCAAAATCGAAAGTCATTCATCGTTAATATCTGTTCTTCATGCAGGATCATTTCACTCAACTAAGCAACAGGGTATGCGAAACAATAGCCAACGCATATATCTCAGGCGATAATGAGCAGCTTACTGACATGTTAGTGTCTTTTAGAAACGCTAATTTCAAGAACCTAAGCCATGTACAACAGAAATACCTTGACGCAATTTCACAGCTATTAGATGATTCCAACTCGGAGATCTTACGCAGTTATCCGGTTATTCCAAATCATCTGTATGCAGGAGAAATACCATCTTCCATTAATGACCATGAATTTCAATTAAAAATTCAATACCTAAAAGAACTTGGAATAACACACATCATTAACCTAACCGAAGGCAATGAACAAAACTTCAAAGGAATCCCGTTAAGAAATTACGCGGACTATGCAGAAATGCAGTTCCGTATGTCAGGGTTGGAATTAAACTGTTTTCGTTTTCCGATCAAGGACCTTGATATCCCAACGATTACGCACATGCGAACCGTTATAAACGCAATAAATGTAGCGTTACAAGAGGGTGGAAAAGTGTATGTTCACTGTTGGGGCGGTATAGGAAGAACTGGCACCGTGATTGGATGTTTTTTAATTGAACATGGTATTCTACTGAATCATACGGCTGTTCCGTTCATTGAGTTCCTAAAACGAAATACCGAGATAAAGAATCGACAATCACCAGAGACAACAGAACAAGTAAATTATGTACTTCACTGGAACCAATAGCTATGATTCAAAAAGTGCTTTACTAGTTGGAAAAAGTGTGTCAAACGTATGTTCAGACAGCGAAAACAAATACGCTTGTTTTGTTATATCAAACCAAGAATAGGTGTCACCCATGCTATACGTTGAATCCGCTGCATACACTGCCACGGTCCCTAATCCAGGTTCTGTTAGTCGATCGGATTCTGAAACGCGATTCATGGCTTCAAAGGAAACAATAGCACCACCTGATTTTCCTTCTGGAATTAAAATAAAAAAGGGATCTCCGTAGGTTATTTTATGCTTTAATTCTTGACAATAAGTAGACATACAAGATGGTTTTTTTACATAAGATTCGACACGCGCTAACTTCAACTTTTATGTAAGCCTTTAAGTTGCGTACCGTATTAAATCTTTAATCAAAGTAAAACAATAATTTCGTCTTATGATAACAACCTTACTTTATTTAGCTTCTGGGGGGTATAATCCTTCTTATGAAGACCTGCCATTTCAACAAATTATATGTGTTGACGCGAATCAGCGTTTTGAAGCAACGTATCCAAAAAAGAATTCAAAAGTTCGATTTATTGCAACCGACGCACTTTTTGCAATTGATCAATTAATTAAAGAACAGGTACACATTGATTGCCTGGTTTCAATGAACGAGGGCTTAGATGAAGGTGGAGGGTCTTATCCTATATTTTCCGGGTTTTTAATGGGATACCTATCTCCAATTCTAAAACCAAGCCTCCTTTTAATTTGCGATCTTAGCCAGTATGCATATTCCAACCGCAGGGGTTTATCCAGGTTGGACTGGGGGTATCAAAAAATCAAAGAAATAAAACCAACCGATTCAAACTACATTGACCCTCGATTATTCATCAATGATTGTACGGATATCCTACCTAAAGGACAAGTATTTGAAATGAAAAAAATCAGGACGGATCGTCGTATACCAACAAACAATAATACCAAGGTTAAACTCATTCAATGCAGTATTTGGGATGATAAAAATGAGTTAGACTTTATCGGATTGAGTTTAATCTCCAAACAACCATTAACAGCTCACAGCCGACTAAACATAAATAATCCTGCGGATTTTTTTATTCATCAAGGCGTAATAAACATCTATAAAATGCCCTTTATTGAGATTTTAAAGCTGGCTAAACGGCAAGGCGCAACACGTATTGGCTTAGGTCCTTGGAATGAAGGGGATTATCGAGAACTTACCAGCATATTAAACTCGGAAGAACTCATGGGAATTGAATCCATTTCATTTTATCATTTAAATCCAAAAGATTTTAAGGATTTATATACCCTTTTGGAAAGTTAGGTAAGTCAATCAGCTAAATAGTAGGTGATTAATCCAATCCCATAAATCCATCAAATCTCGCTTTACCATGTCTCGCTTAAAAATTAAGGCGAAAACAATGATTCCGAGTAAGATTATGCTTAAAACATCTGGCTTTGTATCCTGCTCTTGTTTTAATTTTGAACGGATGGCCGCATAATGATTGAAATCACTAAATTCATAGATTGCACACACCTTAGTTTTTGCTGAAATTAAGCCCTCATAATCCAGCCAAACACCATCGCAAAGCACAGATACATGATTGACAGAGTCAACTAAGAACATACCATTGGAGTAAGTTTTTTGCACGGAATGTATAGTTTCTTTTCGCATACATTGTACTTCGCGTATAGCCCCATTAAACCGTATGTGAGGATTGCGCATCATGGAGCGAATTCCTTCAGTAAATCCGAGCGTACCCTTACGTTCACCCCTACTAAAAAAGCCTCTGGTAAAACCATGCGATTCATCGTAAGAGATGCCAAACAAAATTGCTAATGCCTTAACAACGCAATCATTCGTCTCATAATCCTTATAACGAGAAGTTACATACCCTTCAATAAATTGTTCCGGGTTTGAAAATTTCAAACTCATCTAAACGCGCTTACTTGAAAAATTACGATGGAGAAATAAGACACGATTTGTTAGGCTGGGATGCGAAGATCCATCTTCATCAATTTCAGAATCTTCAATAAGTCTCGGATTCTGAGTTTTTTCCAAGGTTAGAATTAATTGATCGTATTCCTCATGTTCAATTTTTCCATTAACAATATGATTATCAAAATGAGACCAATCCACCAATACCCTTGGTTTTGTACTAATTACTTTCTTTTTAATCCGATCCTTATTCGATTCTAAATCCAATGTTACGTTTTCACGGCTTAAAACAATTAAGGCATTTATCATAGGCAAAGCCCCTACGCGCTCAGCAGCTTTGGTATCACACAAATATTCTAATGCATGTCCTTCAAATTCATGAACAGCTCGAATTTTTTTCCAAACATAAGCGACAAGAAATATCATTAGAATAACAAAAATTACTTTTAGGAAAACCCCAGGAACCAACACCGTGAATGAAAAAGGTAAAATCAGAAAGAATAATAAACCAAGACTCATTGTCTTGGATTCCATGTACATGTACTTATTAAAATGAGCCATTTCATGATAAAGGATAGCTAGAATCTCTTCCCTATTTAGTACGTCAAAACACAGCCGTGTCATATATATGGCATTAATAGGTTTATAGAAATTAAATAGGGTATTCATGGCGAAGGCATTATATACGTTAAGGCTATTGATATACACGGTTGGATTTTCCTTTAATACCGTGTTATCCAACACTTCCTTAAACATGGCGCGTACCTCTTCTGTCGTAAAATTCCCAATTCGCTCATCAGAAATCTTATCTAATTCGATAGAGGTTTTAGCGATAACAAATAACTGAAAAACTGCAGCAATACCCCATATACAGACAGTAATCCAAAAAAACACGGTTAAGGAAGTCTTTAGATGCTCATTTGAAGTAGTTGCATAGATATACGCACAACAGGCGAACCAAAGGACTCCAACAAGAAGAAATACCATGGATCTACGTTTCGCATTGACAAATAAGGATTCCATTGCTTCAATGGTATGAGGTATCTTATTCATATTGATAAACATTATTTTAGCTAAAATAACATTTATAAGTCCAATCTTGATAAAAATCAAACGATCCAGTCCTCCTATTCCGATAATTCATTCATTCGCGCAAACCTGTCGATTATCTCGCGTGAACTTTTATAAAGAAAAGCCTCAGAGATACGTTGTTCTGTCGTTAAACAACATATATTACCGTCTTTATAGACCCCCAGGGCCTCAATCTCCATACTCGGTTTCCAATCACCCTGCGCATGAATCAGAAACACCTTGTGGTATCGCGTACTGCTTTCAAATTCGAACAGAAAGTTACACGTCAGCGATACTAAGCTTGTTTCTTCAAATAATTCGCGTTTTGCGGCAGTTTCTCGTGTTTCATATCGTTCAGGATAACCGCCTGGCAACATCCAACGTGAATCGCCCTTCATTCGTGTGAGTAAAATTCCTTGATCATTAGACACAATGACCGTTGCTCTTCGTGATTTGCGTTTTGATTTCATAGCTATTCAATTCCCTTTTAAAGAAAAGTTACAGCTTACCCATATTTGATATGCGCAACTCATTTTTTTTTCCGTCTTTTGTTATGAATTTCCATGAACGTCGTTTACCTGCGGTCAAATTTCAAAAACAACAATAACCATGAACGAAATTATTTGTCCTCATTGCCAGAAAGCCTTCAAAATAGATGAAGCCGGATACGCGGATATCCTCAAACAAGTGCGTGATCATCAATTCGAAGAGGAAATAAAAATTAAGCTCGAGAATGCCGCTAAAGAAAAAGAGGCGGGCGAGAAATTATTAGCAGCTCAATTTGAAATAAAAATCCAAGAAGCCATCAGTGCCCGGGAGAAAGCGCTTTCTGAACAACAAGCTGCAGCATCGCTTCAATTAAATGAAATGAAGGCCAAACTTGACAATGCAGAATTGGAAAAGCAGCTCAAGATTTCAGAAGCGACCAACTTATTGGAAAAAGAAAAAGACCAACTTTCCAATGCCTTAGCGAGTAAGGACACTGAAATGAAACTCCATGCCAGTACCCTTCAACAACAGTTCCAAGAACAGCTAAAAATGAAGGACGAACTAATTAAAATGAAAGAAGAAGAGATTGAACGTCACAAGGACCTGAAGCTCAAGCTTTCTACAAAAATGGTTGGCGAAACACTGGAAGAACATTGTGAAATTGAGTTTAATAAAATTCGGTCCGCAGCCTTTCCACTGGCCTATTTCGAGAAAGACAACGACGCAAGTTCGGGAAGCAAGGGGGATTTTATCTTTCGTGATGTAGATGCAGACAAAAATGAAATTGTAAGCATCATGTTTGAAATGAAAAACGAATCTGATGGAACCGCTAAAAAACGCAGAAACGAAGACTTTCTTAAAGAACTCGATAAGGATCGACAGGAGAAAGGATGTGAATATGCGGTGTTGGTTACCATGCTTGAACTTGATAATGAATATTACAATGCAGGAATCGTAGACGTCTCTCATAAATTCCCTAAAATGTTCGTGGTACGACCGCAGTTCTTTATTCCAATCATTACCCTGTTGCGAAATGCTGCGTTAAAATCGATGGCGTACAAAAATGAACTGCTTCGGGTTCAGAACCAAAACATTGACATTAGTAATTTTGAGGAACAATTGAATGGATTTCGAGATGCCTTTGGCAAAAACTATCGCATAGCTACCGAGCGTTTTGCTGATGCCATTAAAAACATCGATGATTCGATTAAACAATTAGAAAAAACGAAGGAGAATCTATTGAAATCCGCGAACAATCTGCGCTTAGCCAATGACAAAGCGGATGAATTATCAATTAAAAAGTTGGTCAAGAATAACCCAACCATGAAAGCCAAATTTGATGCCTTAGAAAAAGATCATAAGGAAATCGAGTCGGATGATGATGATGAAGATGATGATTAGAAAATACCCTATTGCATCTAAGTCGATTAGAGCATGCATATTAAGTATTTTTGCTTTACAAATTATTGGAATTGATGCCCAACTGCTTCCAACGATTCCTTCGATGAAGCAAATCATTGGCTGGCCAAGTGATTCAGAACAACCGAAGCAAACTTCCACGAGCAATAGTAACATAACAATTAATTATGCTTCTGGCACTATTACCCTTTCTCAAATCAATGCGAATTATAATTATTATCAAGGAACAGATGGCCGCATGGTGTGTTTTCCTACCCATTGGAGAAGAGTTACCGGATCCGATGGGCGCATGGTAGCTTTTCCTCAAAACTGGAAGAAAATTCGCAAGAAAATTAAAATTGTCCAACTACAAGGAATGGAGAGAGTATTGCAAAAAAGGAAATCGACCGATTGACATTCCTGTTACTCCAGATAAAACATACCTTAATCAAGGATGGAAAGGTTGGAATGATTTTTTAGGATCTAAGATCAGTCCCTACAATAATTCTGAATTTGTCTCATTTACTACAGCAAAGGAAATCGTTAGAGCAGAAGGAATAACAAATAATCGGGAATGGAGAGAATATTGCAGCAACGGAAAAAAGCCAATAAACATACCATCTGCTCCTGATAAAAAATATAAAGATGAGTGGAAAGGTTGGGCTGATTTTTTGGGTAAAGATGACCAGTAAAACTGAAGGATATTCTTAAATCAAAAGAATACTATTTACAATTCAATTTCAACTAATTATACTTTGTTTAACGTCGTAATTTGGGTTTACCCACTATGGACATCCTATATCCTTATATTAATTATAAATTAATTAGGAAAAGGGAATAAAAATGAAAATCATGAAATACTATGTTAAGTAATGAAGTTTATAATAAGGGGGGTAATTACCTTACAAAAGAGGGTGTTTTAAGCCAATTCGGAATTTCAGAATCAACTTATTATCGCAGACGAACATCGTTCTCGCATCCTGAGTTGAGTGGTTACACCGGTTACACTTCGGATAATAAGTTAGTTTATAATGGAAGAATATGTGAGGAAGTCTTCATGCTCCAAAGAACCCCCAAAGACCCAAATAAACTGACCAAGCACATTAAATACCTCACATGGAATTATTTCGCCAACATCACCCCAAAGGATGCAAACGAAGCAACCAATGAATACCTTATTCAACTCGTTTTTGAAATCTTAAAAAACTTGGACAAGAAAATCAAACTGTACTACTCGATTGAGCCCTCATTCGACCAAAGGAGCAAAATAGAATCGTTTCACACTCATTTTTTGGTTCAGTCATCGGTTTATATTAACAAGGATCAGATATGGAGCCAAATCAAGAAAAACGAACTCCTGATGGAGTTCTTGAAGCCACAAAGTAAAAGTAACACAACCTTTTGGTGGGAAAGATACAACTACCGGGATTTTGAAAAATTAGGGATTGATTACACCCAAAAAAAGGGGGAGAAATTCAAAATGTTGGGGTGAGGTGTTGTCCGTCCTTACAATAAATTGAAATTAAAATTTATATTTACCATAAAAACACAACAAAATGGAACTGAATTTTGAACCGCCAGTTGAAGGTGAATGTATTGGTAGAAAGTCAGTAGGTGATAAACTTTTTTATTATGTGTTAATAGGAATACCGCTTTTATCACTTATGATTATTGTTCCAATGATCTGTTTATTTACTGATCATTACCTTTATGCTATATTAAGTTTTGCCTTATCAATTGTTTTGTTCTCCATCGGTTATAAAATCATAAGTGAGTTCGTGAGTGGATGGAGATTAATCTATGTGAATGACGGGTTTTATCTTAACAAATTTAGGAAAATTCAAAAAATCGGTCTTATTGTACTAGACAACAACACTTTAGAATTCAATTGTGAGTATGAAATAAAAAGAGTTTTAATAAGGAGTAAGCCAAATCATATCATTAATACGGGATATCATTTTATCATTGAAAAAAGATTTCGTGACAAACCTCATATGTTAGTTGATTTTCTCAACACCCACGCTCGTAATACGACTCAAATATTGGAAGCATTGGAAGATTAATTCAAGCGTATATAATACTAGGAGAAATTCAATCACTTGCGTAGACTCCTGTAAATAAAGTGAATGGTGAGTGTATTTGTTTATGGGAAATTTTTTACTACATAAAGTCCATCGTTTCTTCTAAACCAATCCTAAAGGTCATTGGAATTGGTTAAAGTGATCAGTCCTTTTTTTCAGTGAAGTTTTTAATGATGTATACTCCTATACCCAATAGAAGAGTATTTGAAATATACGCCAAGTTCTGTTTTATAACCACACTATTCGGTAATTTCCCCGATCCCTTCGCAATATCGTAAAAAGGCTCAATAACAACCCAAAATAGTCCCCAAATAAATAATCCCCAACCAACGATCCTGATAAATTCTTGGAAATAATTCCCGAATGTAATTACAGTGAAGTTTTTAATGATGTATACTCCTACTCCCAATAGAAGGATCAAAAAAATATAAAACAATCTTATTTTTACTTGCGCCTGAGCCAATTCCACAATATCCTTTATAGGATACTTAAACGTTACCCAACTAATAATTAAAGGACCAATAACAACCCAAAATAGTCCCCAAATAAATAATCCCCAACCAACATATTTCATAATTCAAATTTTAGTTTAAATTTTCTCCTATACGGATTACAACCTCATCTGTTTCATGTAATGAGAAAACATTCCATTTATTCCAGATCAATTAGGAAACTTCTTGATGTTTCAATTACACGAAAGCAGAAAATCCTTTCAATGATCAACTAAAATTTAAACAGTGTACTAAACCATGTACTGATTTTTCGTATCTTGTGGTTAAAGTTGGTAACTGAAAAGAATCAATTACGAGAAAAATAGTAGGTTAAAAAAACAAAAGGATACCAAATAGTATCCTTTTTTGTGACC
>CANHSL010000034.1 GCA_947463385.1 Flavobacteriales bacterium | reverse complement strand
TTCTGTACCATTCCATGAATTTTCATCATGGTTAGAAGTAAAATACATTCGAAACGCATTAGTAGGGTACTCTCGATCTTCTTTCACTAAATAGGTCAGAATTTCTGATGGTTCTGTTTTTCCTTGGGCAATTTTATTCATGATGTGGTGAAATTCCCATCCATAGGTCATATCGAACGCTTGGTGTTGATCCGCTCCTTCGGATTCCGCCAACATGAACAGGGGTTTTACGGTTTCCAATTCCTTTCTGGCTTGAATCCAAAAATCCATAGGAACCCAGCCTGCTACATCGCAGCGAAAGCCATCGATATCACATTCTTTTACCCAATATTTCATCGAGGAGATCATTTCTTTACGCATCTCTTGGTTGTCGTAATTCAAGTCCGCCACATCCCACCAGTCTGTTCCGATTGTTGGCTGCACATTTCCTGTTGAATCCAGGGTATACCAATCTTTATGACCTTGATCGAGCCACACATTATCTGGCGAGGAGTGGTTTGCTACCCAATCAATTATTAAGCGCATTCCTTGATTATGTGCTTCCTTAACTAAGGATTTGAAATCGGAAAGTGTACCGAATTCTGGATTAACTCCTTTATAATCTTTTACGGCGTAATAACTCCCAAGGCTTCCTTTTCGGTTTTTAACACCGATTGGGTTAATTGGCATTAACCATAGAACGTCCACCCCCATTTCTTTTAATCTCGGAAGTGCTTTTTGAACTTCAGCAAAGGTTCCATCTTTTGAGAATTGACGCACATTTACTTCATAAATCACTGAAGCATTAATCGGTGTTTGGGCTGTTTGTGCGACAGAAGAAAAAATAATTCCCAGCGCAATGAATAGATTAAAATACTTCATATTAACCTTGTGTGATTTTATCATTTAAAATGTACTTCAGGTGGTAATTCACCAATCCTTCTACTGGTTTTCGGATTACGCTAGTTACTGAAACTCCAAGCGAAGCAGCTGCGCGATCTAAGGCCGAGCGAAAAATACCAGCCAAGCTACCCACAAAATGAATGTCAGCGTCTTTGTAATTCGGATAACAACATACATGAACTTCCATAAAATGTTTAAATCCGGCCTCAATCATGGCTTGGAAATACGGTTCGTCGCTATGTTTAGCGATAAACGGCATAAAAGAAGCGATAAACACATTCGCATTAGGTTCGCGATAAACTTTTTCTACAATAGCATCTTTATCGAGTCCATAGGTAGCTTCAAAATCTGCAGTAAGGTGTGCTGGCAATTGATGATATAAGTACGCCGCGAGTAATTTTTTACCAAAGTAGCTTCCGCTTCCTTCATCTCCTAGTATATAACCCAAAGCCGGTACAACCTCTGAAACTTCTTTTCCATCGAAAAAACAAGAATTAGAGCCGGTACCAATAATACATGAAATACCAGGTCGACCTAGGTAAGTTGAATACGCGCAGGCAACTAAATCATGGTCTACATGAATTTTGGCATTACAAAATACTCGTTTTAATCCTTCGGATACAATAGCATTCATTTTATCGCTGGAGCACCCAGCACCATAAAAGTATACCTCCGTGATTTCATAGGCCACCATCATCATGGGGGAATTCTTTTTTAACTCAGATTCGATTAAATCTGAAGAATGGAAATACGGGTTGAAGCCCATGGTGGAATAAAAACTTTGGTTATTTTTGTCGTCAATTAAAACCCAATCGCTTTTGGTTGAACCGCTTTCTACTATAAAAATCATAAATTAATGTAAGGTTAATTTGCTCTTTGTGTCATTTTAACACTTTCAAATATACAAATTCCGATAAAAGTGAGAAAAGAAATCAAAAAAAACGCAGCACTTGAACTCAATCCGAATGTTTCGGTGGATTGCGTGATTTTTGGCTTTGACTTCGACAAATTAAATGTATTGGTGATTAATCGTGATGGTGTGGATGGTGTTCAATGGGCCTTGCCAGGTAACTTAATTTATGACGACGAGCACCTAGATCAAGCGGCCAATCGGGTTTTAGCGGAATTGACGGGCCTACAACATATTTACTTAGAACAAATTGGTGCGTTTGGTGACCCTAACCGTATTTCAAAAGAATCTGACCGCTCTTGGCTCCAGTCGATACGTACCCAACCGGAAGCCCGAGTTATAACCGTTGCGTATTTTTCATTAGTTAAAATGGAAGATTATCAACCCCAAGCTTCTTCATTTGCCAAGTCAGCCGAATGGATTCCCGTAAATGAAATTAGGGAACTCGCTTTTGACCATTTCGACATTTTGCAAACCGCCAAATCAAGGCTAAAACAAATGATTAAAATTCGTCCTATAGGGTTCAATTTACTGCCTGAGAAATTCACGCTAAGCCAGCTGCATAAGCTCTACGAGTCCATTTTAGACAAGCCCTTGGACAAGCGTAATTTCAGGAGAAAAATCCAAAAATTAAACATCGTTATGTCGCTAGAAGAAAAACAAAGCGGCGTGCCTCACAAGCCTTCGCAGCTCTTCATGTTTGATAAAGAACATTATTTATTGCTGACGCAAAATGGCTTTGATAATTTCGGATTTTAATACTCGCCAAACCCTGTAAAATATTCATTCAAAACACGGTAATATTCGACGGTAGCGGAGTCATATTCATATTCAGTTATATTTGTTTTAGCTATGTTGCTCTGAATGTAACTTTTAGCTTTAGCGAATTGTTTTAACTGAAACCGAACGTTTGAAGAAAAGTGAATATACGAATGTGGTTCATGCACACCAGGTAAGTCTTTACCGGTTTGCATTGAATTTTCTTGGGTCCGCTGAGGATGCCCGAGACATCGTACAGGATGTTTTTGAAAAACTTTGGTTGAATGTCGATCGGATTGATCAAGAGAAAGTGAAAAGTTGGTTGTTTACTTGTACGCACCATGCGATGCTAAACTTCATTAAACGAAGGGCTCGTATAGACTACATGCAATCGATTCAACTTCAAGGGACTCCACATATGGATACCCATGAATTTGAAAGTAACGAAATCATTGAACGAACGGTTGGTATGCTACCCCCTTTGCAAAAAAGCATTTTATTAATGCGTGACTTGGAAGGCTACTCCTATGAAGAAATTGGAGTGATGCTGAATCTGAGTCCTTCGCAGGTTAAAGTGTATTTATTTCGCGCCAGGGTGAAGGTGAAAAATCAGTTAAAAACAGTTCATTATTTCGCTTGAATTCTCCAACGCACGAAAATATTGACCAATGGCTTTTCGATCGAATCGAAGGGAATCTCTCTATAGAGCAAGAACAAGAATTAAGTTTGTTTCTCCTATTGAATCCTTCGTATGATATTGATTTAGACGCTTGGGAAAAATCTAAAGTTAATTTTCCTGAAATTGATCCAGTGCTTGTAGAATCTATGGGATTTGGAGTTAAGCAAGTTGAAAAAGAACGAAAAAAACGTCCTGTTGGCCTCTGGATTTTTGCTTCAAGCGTGACACTAATCATATTAGGTCTATTTATCACCTTTAAAGATGGTCCTTCTAATAGCACAAAGAATGCTAATCAAAAAGTACAAACGAAACAATCTCTGTTTTCATCTGCAACGAAAGCGAACCGATTGCCGCACGGAAGTAACCAAAATATGTCAACAGCGTATCCTGCTACTTACATGACAGAAAACATCGTGGCATTGGGTGGAACAACAAATAGCGTGAATTCAATTCGTTCAAACAATCTTATAAACAACAATACGTTCTCCACGCAAGAAATCGCTCACGCATTGCACCCAACCGCTGTTTTAAAATCAAGCTATCCTGAACTCATTGAGTTGCACCTAGAAAAACCAAGCATTCTAAATCAAGAACTTCAGTCGGATTTATTAGAGACTACTCTACCGGATGATGTCAATGAAAAGAATAAGATCGCTTTCCATTTGCCTTCATTCAAATTAAGTCGATCATCAGCACTGAGTAAGTACCTTAGAAAAGATGTGCTTAGCGCAACGCAAGCGGACCGTGTATTGTTCGCACAAGAAAAAAGCCATTTAGACATCGCTGATGCGTTCGCAGGAAACCGTTCACAAACTAGAATTCAGAGCACCACTATAGCTCGTTGGTTAGGTGATGCAAATCAGAAACTTTCACAACAAATTTCGGTGGACGGATACTCAAGAAATTTAAAGAGTGGCTTTGGGTTGGTTGCAAATTATGTGGATTTTGGCAAAGGGGCTATATCTGACTGGAATGTACGAGTAATATTCTCCCCTAAACTTGCCTTAGGAAAATACATTTCCATCGAACCATCGGTATCATATTTGGTTGGACAAAAATCGATTAACAGCAGTAAGATCACAAATCATTCATTATTTGAATTCTCCTCGAATCAACTGCAGCAATTCAATTACAACTCATCCAATGCTATTGGTAATCAATTATATTACCGTGATTTAAATGCTGGGGTAAATGTAAATGCAGGTCCTGTCTATGTGGGTATTTCTACACAAAACATCTTGAAACATCAAGACAATGTACACACCAATAATTTCGACACCATTGACCGCGCAGCACAAACCTCTACCCTTTATATTGGTACTGATTTTTCCGCAAGAAAAGGTACTTTAATGTTTTCACCGATGTTAAGTCATACCATCGGATTAACATCTGATTTAACTCAAATTGGCGGTACCCTTCAACTTAACGGTGTAGTCATTGGCGCGAATTACGGGTCAAATGCTTCATATGGAGCCTTATTGGGGTATCAATCTAAAAACTTTTCCATCATCGCGCAAAGCTTGAAAACAAAGCCTTTGACGAGTATTCAACCCCAATATGTGCATCAATTAACCTTAAGAATTAACACTAATATTAGTCGAAAAACAAGACGTTATTTATATTTGTAACTATGAACATGAAAAAAATCATCTTTTTGGCCTTGCTTTCTGTTGTATCCGTTGATGTTTTAGCGCAAGATCCAACCTTTACTCAGTTCTATGCGAATCCAATTTATTTAAACCCAGCACTTGCCGGATCTACGGGTTGTCCTAGGGTTGCAATGAATTATCGAAACGAATGGCCACAGCTCACAGGAAACTATATAACCTACAGCTTGGCATATGATAGTTATGTTAAGAGCATTTCTGGTGGACTTGGATTTATTGCAACACATGATCAACAAGGACGTGGTACGATCTCAACTACTATGGTTGGAGCTATTTACTCCTATAATTTGCGGGTTAATCGTAAATTCTCTATGATGTTTGGAGCAAGAGCGGCGTATTATCAAAAATACTTAGATTGGAGTAAATTAACGTTTGGCGACATGATTGACCCTCGAAGAGGATTTATCTACCAAACCGGGGATGTTCCACGAGGAAATGGTAAACGAGGTTACTTCGATGCTTCTGCTGGTTTTGTTGGATATACTGATATCTTTTATTTCGGTGGTGCAATTCATCACTTAAATAGGCCCGATGAATCTATGATTTTAGGAAGCAGCAAGTTACCTATGCGATTTACAGGTCATGCCGGAGCAAACATCAAATTGGGAAGAAACAAATTTTCCAACTCTACCTCTATCATGCCGAACGTAATTTATCAATATCAAAATGGTTTCCAAGAGTTGAATATTGGTACATACATTAAGTACGAGAACTTCACGGCTGGAGTTTGGTACCGAAATCGCGATGCCTTTATTTTATGTTTAGGAATTTCAACCCCTAAATTCAAAGTAGGTTATTCTTATGACATTACCGTGTCTAAATTAGGTAACGGGGTTTCAGGAGGTTCTCATGAAGTATCTCTTGGATTCAACTTCGCGTGTAAGAAAAAACCTAAAAACTTTAGAAAGATAAGCTGTCCTTCATTCTAATAGACAGCCGCTTCATAAACCTTTTTTCCACGAACATAGGTCACGACTGAACTATTCTTTACAGGAATAGATGTTTCATTAAATGATTTTGCACAAAGGAAAAATGTCGCTTCCATGCCTTGAAATAACATGCCGCGTTCCGTTTCACTGAAAGAAGCAAATTGAGGCCAAATGGTCATCCCTTTTAATGCAGTATTTAAATCTAATCCTTCTTCCACAAAAAAACCGTTTTTAGGATAATCATTTTTATCCGTTCTGAGGACCGCTGCCCTCAAGGTTAAAAACGGATTAATGTCTTCCACTGGAAAATCTGTCCCCAAGGCTAACATGCCAAACTGGTTATACAAAGAACGATATGCATAAGCCCCTTTCATTCGATTCTTTCCGAGCCTGTTTTCTGCCCAGTCCTGATCGGATGTTGCATGGGTTGGTTGAACGGATGGAAAAATGGCATAATCACCAAAAAAATGTAAATCCGAAGGGTCAACTACCTGTGCGTGCTCAATTCGCCAGCGATGATCGGGATTTTGTTCAAAGGCTCGTTTATACCCATTCAACACGAGTTGATTTCCTTTATCCCCAATGGCGTGGCTATTTAATTGATAGTTTAACGCTAAACAACGTTCAATCCATAGGGATAAGCCTTCTTCACTTATTAATTGCAGCCCTAAATGTCCGTGTTGATCCGCATACGGTGCTTTTAGAAGCGCTCCCCTAGTGCCTAAGGCTCCATCCATGTAGAGTTTAAAGCTGCGAACGCTTAAATTCTTTAATGAAATAACCCCATTCCGTTTAGCGAATTGATAATTTTCTTCATTTGCGCTAAGCATGGCATACATATTCAAGGATAGGCGGTCTTCTTGAACTAATCGCTTTAGCAACTTAACCTGCCAGTTTAAAACTCCAGCTTCATGAACCCCTGTCACCCCATACGCATAGAGTTTCTCTTGAATCTTCAACAACTCCTCCACATATTCCTTTTCAGAAAAATCCAGCATTTTCGCTTCAGGAATCGACATTTCGTTATCGATGAACAAACCGGTTTCAAAAGGGCCGTCTAATATTAATGTTTTGTATGGTCTAATGGTAGTTAGTAAAGCTTCATTCACCAACAAGGCATGGCCATCAATCCGATATAGTGCAACGGGTATGTTAGGAAAGGCTTTAGAAATTGACTCCTTGGTTGGCATACGGTCGTCTTTCCAACGCGTTTGGTCCCACCCTCTTCCAATGACAAATGAGCGTTTCTTCTTTTTCAGGTAGGTATTTATTCGATCTACGACCTCTTCCATGGACTTACAATCGGTTAAATCAACGCCGAGGTTTTGTTTAGCCAATGAAAACATATGCGCATGTGCATCGGTAAACCCCGGAAAAACATCCCTTTGCTTTGCATCTCGTATCTTGTCTGCCCTGTATTTATTTAATATTTGACGTTCAGGACCGACCTCAATGATTTTACCATCTTTAATTGCCATGGCATCCTCAACGGTATTTTGATCATCCATGCAATGAATTTTGGCGTTATGTATGATTAAGTCAACCTTCTTACCTTTCATGCATGCGGAGCTGATAAGTAAAACCAAAACAAACCAAGAATATTTCATATTAAGTGTGTTAGAATGGGAGGCCAATCCCGAAATTCAATGACGGCATAAACGGCCTTGGTAATTTTTCTTTACCACCGATTAATTGTTCCTCAAGGGTCCCTGTAATGCCATAATACTCAGCACCTTCGAGATAGTATGCATTTCGGCTTTGAAAAACCCAACGTGCCTTATCTGGTAGCGCAGGATTGCACATGGGGAAGCCTAGATCAAACCGAACAAGGAAGAATCCCAAGTCAATGCGTAAGCCCGTTCCAATGGAAAGTGCCAACTGTTTGTAAAAATCCGTTGAAAAAGTAGCTCCTACCCGATTGTTATCCGCTTTTGTTGTCCAAATATTTCCGAAATCAGCAAAAAGCACCGATTTTAACATTTGACTCATGGAAAATCTAAACTCAACTGAACCTCCAATGCGGATATCCCCTATTTGAGTAGCTGTACCCGTTGAATCCAAATAGCTTTTATACCTTCCCGGCCCTAGCAACCTTGCTTTCCAACCTCGATTATCATTGGCTCCTCCCGCAAAGAAACTATAATCATAAGGCATGGAGGTAGTGGAGTTTCCATAAGGTAATCCGAACCCCGCCATTAACTTACTTGCCAATTGAAGCTTCGAATTGAACCGTTTTGTCATGATTAACAAGTTATCATTTCGCAGAAACTCAGCAAATACATTTCCATAAAAGGTATGTTGTCCTCCTGTTAACGTGTCATCATTTCTAGTAAGGTAAGCAAGCGTGTTTCCTGCAAGTGAAATGGAGGTTGTAA
This sequence comes from Flavobacteriales bacterium, assembly GCA_947463385.1. GTDB lineage: Bacteria > Bacteroidota > Bacteroidia > Flavobacteriales_D > Crocinitomicaceae > UBA952. The sequence continues at coordinate 15,598 of CANHSL010000034.1, read as the reverse complement.
AATTAATGTCGATGGTAGTCCTGCGCGAAGAATGTCCTTCATCTGCAACAAAATCTTTAGCGATATTTGAAAACTCAAATTGAAATTTAAAATCTTCCCAAATTAATTGATTGCTGTATGAATTTCTTAGGAACAAATCACTCATGTCATTAATTTGTGCTTGAAACGCATCAGAATTATCAAATTGAACAAATTTAATCGTAGATGCGAAGGGTAATCCAATGGTAAAGACTTGTGTTTTATCTACTTTCCATCGCCACGTATAGTTCATTTGAAATACACGGCGCGTAAAAATATCTCGTCTTTCGAAATTCAGTCCAGAACCAATGATAGTGACCGGTTTTTGTCGTTTGGATAAAGCCCAAACAGGTGCAGGAAATAATCCCGGGATTTCAATTTTTACATTTGGTCCAAATTCTAGTGTATTGAAGGTTCTACCTTTCGTTGACCCGTCATCGAATACAATGGGTTGGGATTCGAAACCGCCTCCAAGCGTTAGGGTAAATTTCTCGCCTCCTCTAAAAACATTCTTATTGACATAATTCATGGATGCATTAACACCTAATAAACCAAACGAAGAGGTGAATCTTGGTTCAAACGAATAGGATTGCTTTTTTCCTTGGATCAAGTAGTAATGCACATCAACTAGGTTTTTTCCAGGTATTTCGTAAAAAACAGGTTTAATTGTAGTGAATAGATTCAATTGATTTAGGAACTGGTAACTGCGCTCTAGGTATTTATCTTTAAAGTAATTTGTTGGTTCCAAATAGTTTTGAAGTTCTAATAGATGAGGCTTCACCCCGGGTTTATCCCCATTGTAATAAACATCTACCATACGAAAGGGGTTTAGGTCATGTTTGGTAAGCTTAAAACGCTTCATGGCATTTTTATCACATTTCAATTTTCTGTATTCTAAGCGCTCTGTAGTGGCTAAAAACTCCGATTCTAGGTCGTCTTTGGATGAAAACACCTGCTTACTTGCCAAATACTCTTTAAAGGACGTATGAATGCGATTGGTATCGCTTAAATGATAAATTACGTTATTGACATAATAATCTTTGAATGCCGATACAATGAAACTATCTTCAATGCTAGGATGCGGAATTCTTCTTGGCAGAAACTCAATTCCTAAGATCACAGTCTTGTTACGTGCATTGGTATCTGCTAAATACCGAATGTTAGAATTATAAAAACCAAACAAGGCCATATCTCTCATTTCACGGGCTACCAACTCGCTGTGTGAGGTTAAAATATCCTCATCGAGCGGTTTATTTAGTATCGGATGTTCGCCCGTAGATTTCACCTGCCTTTTCACGTAAGACTTGTATAAATTAACCACTTTATCCGGTCCTTTAAGGTATAGTGAATCAATGATGTAGGGCTTACCTGCTGTAACCTTATAAATTACTTTCGCAGTCCGTTTCTTATAATCTCTGATAACTTCGGCTTCAACCACGCCTTCATAATACCCCTTTTTTCGCAACAAAATCCCTAATTGATCAATCGATTTCACATATAAGTTTGTATCAAAAACTACTGGCTTCTCACCGTATTTAAATTTCATCCACTCTCTTAGGAACTTACGTGGATGCTCTACGTCTTTTAGTGGAATAATTTTCTCGGTGTAATAATCCTTTCCTTTGTTTCGTGCTTTGGCTATACGATGCGCATTGATGCGATTCATTTTAGCAATGTTTTTCGCATTTTCTGCGAGCAACTTTTCATTCTTACGGTGTCTTTTTTCTGCAACCTTTGCTGAATCAACGGCATTAAAAACCGCTAATCGAAAGGGCATCCCGAGTAATTTTTGATTTGGTTGTTGTCGAATTACAGCTTCCAATTCTGAAGCCGTGAGTGTTCCCCCTCTTTTTTGTAATTTCACCTCGTTTTCTTGCAATAAAACAAATCCTTTAGGGACATTTTTTGCAATCTTACAACTGAAAAGGACAGCTAAACAGAAAAACGTTAAGGCGATTTTTTTCATCATTATACAAAACAAAATTAAGAAATTCGGGCAATGGAAAAGCTTACTTCTGCAGATATTAAATGGATTCGTTCAATGCACGACAAATCTGGACGCAAGGAATCTGGGTGTTTTATCATCGAAGGACACAAATTGGTAAAGGAAGCCATCCAACAGGAGCGCTTCGAGCTCGTTTTAATTGTAGCTAATTCCGGCATTACCGATGAACTGTCCGTTAATACATCTTGTCCGATTAAACACTGTTCCCCCAATGAAATGCAACGCATCTCAAGCCTTAAAAATTCCTCAGACATTCTTGCAGTACTTCGTATACCAACGCAAGTAAGCCCGATAATTAAGCACCGAGTAATCTGTTTAGATAACATCCAAGACCCCGGGAATCTTGGAACAATCATTCGAATTGCAGATTGGTTCGGTATTACAAGCATCATCGCATCGGAACAAACGGCAGATTGTTATAATCCAAAAACGATCCAAGCCACAATGGGCAGTATTTTCAGGGTGTCTATTTCTTACTGCAACCTTACGGAAATTCTCAAAGACCTTAAAACACCAATTTATGGCGCTGTGATGGATGGCTCATCCATTCAAGAAATGACCATGGAACCAGAAGGTGTTTTAGTTATCGGAAATGAAGGAAAAGGAATATCTGAAGAGCTTATGCCCTACCTAAGCCATCGCATATCAATCCCACGAACAGGTGGTGCAGAATCCTTGAATGCCGCTGTTGCCTGTGGTATTTTAGTAGCAAAATGGAATAGATTATAAATAAGTCATGGGAATTCCCTAAAAGGAACGTAAATTTGCGCTTTTACCCCCTGCATGATTGATACCGACCTTTACGAGGCCAAGCGACTATACCCTTTTCAAGAACAAACTGTTAAACAAGTACTTGACGAGTTTAGAACCAATGAACATCCGTTTAATTTGCTCTATCAGCTGCCTACAGGTGGCGGAAAAACAGTGATTTTTTCGGCCATTGCTAAGCAATATTTGCAAGAATGGGGTAAGCGCGTATTAATTCTTACCCACCGAATTGAGCTTTCTGTTCAAACCTCACATCAATTATTAGCGATTGGTGTAAAAAATAAAATCATTAATTCTGAGGTCAAAACAATTGAAGACCAATTAGACTGTGATTGTTATATTGCCATGGTGGAGACCCTGAACAATCGCTTACAAGACAACCAGGATTTTATTGAGAATGTAGGATTAGTAATCGTTGATGAAGCACATTACAATTCTTTCAGGAAGATCTTTCAATACTATGGGAACAGCAGCATCCTTGGCGTAACGGCCACACCACTGAGCAGCAATAAAACCTTACCCTTAAAAGACCATTACCATAAATTAATTACGGGCGAAAGCATTGCTGGATTGATTAAAATGGGGTATTTGGCAGATGCAGAAACCTATAACTACGATGTAAACCTTCACGGGTTGAAAATTGGAAATAACGGTGACTTTACCATTTCAAGTTCAGATGTTGTTTACAGTAATTTTTTCATGCAAGAAAAGCTACTTTTCGCATACGAAGAAGTGGCTCTCGGAACCAAAACCTTAATTTTTAATGCAGGTATAGAAACCTCAATTCATGTGTTTGAACTCTTCAAAAAACACAAGTATAAGGTAAAGCATTTAGATTCCACCTTTAGCGATAAGGACCGTAAAGACACCCTTAAATGGTTTAAAGAAACACCTGATGCCATTTTAACTTCCGTTGGAATCTTAACCACGGGTTTTGATGAACCTTCTGTACAGACCATCATTCTGAATCGTGCGACTCGCTCACTTACCTTATATCATCAAATGATTGGAAGGGGTTCTCGAAGCATTCCAGGAAAAACCAATTTCCAAGTAATCGACTTAGGGAATAATGTTAGACGCTTTGGGTATTGGCAAGATCATATCAATTGGCAAGATGCTTTTCGTTTTCCTGACCGCTTTCTAGAATCTCGAATTTCAGAACTTGAAGATTTAGAATTTGAAATTGAATACGAATTTTCCAAGGGAATGGAAAAGTATTTTGATGTAGAAATTCTCTCGGCCTTCAATATAAAGGAGAATTATTACGAATGCCTTGATGCAGGAATCAAAGGTAAACTCGCCATTGAGAATTCCATGAATAATCACTTTGAAGCAATTGTAAAGAAAGCTACCACGCTCACGGAAGGGTTTAGATGCATGGAATTATTGCAAGAACACATTGAGCATCGTCTTAAGAATTATACCCGCTGTATTTCAAAGTCTACCGATAATTATTTAAAGTATTTAATGGAGACCTACAATCGGCAATTAAGTCAAAAGCTACGAATGCAGCTTGATGATTAAAATTGCTTAAATTTAGAAGATGAAAGCGTTTTATCTATTTCTGTTCCTCTGTCTTGCCCTTGTTAATAATGGCTGGTCTCAACGTTCGAAATTCAAGGTGTATTTCAATACCGTTCAGTTTTATGAACCCTCCATTGGTAATTACCTAGAATTGCATTTTCAGTTTGATGCGAAACACACCAAATTCCTTGCGAAGGATAATGGTTTACAAGCAACTACATACTTAAAAATCGAAATTAAGGACAGCACAAACAAGGTGTTTTTTACCGATGAGTACTTATTAAATTCTCCAATTTTCAAAGACAGTACCGTTGAAGATTTTTTTGAGCTACGACGAATTCCGTTAGCAAAAGGATTGTATCAAATTAACCTCACCTTATCCGATTGGAATGTGAAAAATTCTGAAATCAGGGGGAGTCAATTGTTGGAGGTAACAGACTTGGCTAAAACACCAACAATTTCTCAAGTGGAGGCCATTGATTATGCGATCGCTGATACAAGTGCTGGTGTGTTTCAAAAAAATGGATTTCTTATTATCCCAAAGCTTAATGCCTATTACGGCACCATGTTAAATACCTTGCCCGTATATTTTGAGCTGTATAATACGAACAAGAGTCAATCGAGATATTTCATTGAAGAAGCTTTAATCGACACCGAAAATCAACGCGAACTTTTCGCCTACCATAAATCTACCGAACTCACGGAACGCGATCAGGTTGTACCCCTGATTAAACGAATAGACATTTCAACCCTTGCCAGCGGAGCCTACGCTTATTCCGTTTCCCTTACCAATGAAAAAGATAGCATTCTGTTTTCCTCTGAGTACTTTTTTGAACGCGGAAATATCACCTTGGATGATACCATCAATTACGCGAACACCATTCTTGACCCTAATTTCCAGAAATCACTACCCGATGATAGCTTGCACTTTTACTTGGGAAGTCTACTGCCTATTGTAAAGGCCTCAGAAAACAAGAACATTAGAAACTTATTAAAATCTAAAGACTTTAGTAGCATTCGCAAGTATTTTCAAGCGTTTTGGAATTCAACTTCTCCCGGTGATGCAAGCTATGCGTGGCTTAAGTATAAACAGCAAGTACAATACGTTCAAGGACTTTATAAAACTAATTTTCAACCGGGATATGAAACCGACCGAGGCCGAGTCTACTTACAGTATGGAGCACCAAGTTCTGTAAATGCTCGCGAAGATTCGCCTTCGGAATACCCCTATGAAATCTGGTTTTACAACAAAATCGGTAAATTCAGCAACCGACGGTTTATCTTTTACAACCCAGACCTCACCAATAACGCTTATCGCTTATTGCACAGTGATTTAGTAGGTGAAGTAAAGAATCCAGGCTGGTCTCAAATCCTCTCAAAACGCAATACGATTAACGGGACAGTAGATGACCCTAACCTTTTCAATGAGCGGCATTGGGGACAAAACAGTAACGATCTTTTCCGACAGTACTAGTCATGAAAACGCTCGCAATTGTAATTCTAAACTATAACGGAAAGAAGCACCTCCAAACGTATTTACCCTCGGTGGTTGGATGCAGTGATGACCATGACATCCTTGTGATTGATAACGGATCCTTAGATGACTCCATTCACTACATTAGCCAGTCATTTCCCTCCGTTCAGCTCATCCAATTAAAGGAAAATGTAGGATTTGCTCAGGGGTATAATGATGGATTAGTAAGAATTAAGGGGAAGTACGAACATTACCTCTTGTTGAATTCGGATGTAGAAGTTTCTCCTGGATACCTCTCCCCGCTCCTTTCGCGCATCGCAGGACCAAACATTGCAGCAGTTCAGCCCAAAATACTAAGCCACACAAACAAAACACGATTTGAACATGCCGGAGCAAGCGGTGGGTTTTTAGACACCCATGGATTTCCTTTTTGTCGAGGACGAATTTTCGATGCATGCGAAACAGACCGAGGTCAATACGATGAATCCATGCCTGTTTTTTGGGCCAGTGGTGCCTGTTTACTTATTAAGTCTACCCTGTTTCATGAAGTAAATGGATTTGATGGTCAGTTTTTTGCCCACATGGAAGAAATCGATTTATGTTGGCGCTTACAACATAAGGGGTATCAAATTTGGGTTGAACCAAGCAGTACGGTTTATCATTTAGGTGGTGGAACGCTTTCCTATGAATCGAACACCAAAGTGTTCCTGAATTTTCGTAACAACCTCTACATGTTGGCTAAAAATGAAACAGGCTTTTGGCAAGGCAAGATCTTCATTCGAATGCTATGGGATGGACTCGCGGCAGCACAATTTTTACTCAAAGGAAAACCAGCATTACTTTACCAAGTATTAAAAGCACATTTAGCATTCTACGGTGCTTTACCAAGATTAATCGCTCAACGCCCAAGTAAAAAAAATACGGCACTGGGTCGATATAAAGGCAACATTGTAATCGATTATTTCTTAAAGAAAAAAAATAAGTATTCAGACCTAAGCCTATGAAAAACAAGATATTTGGATTCCTGATTTTTATTCCAATCCTACTTAGCGCACAAGTCAATGAGTTAAAAAAAGCGAGCGATCGAGCTCATTCCCTACTGAATCCGCTTAGAAACGTTGACCCAAACCTTCTGAGTTATGTTAATCCCTTTATTGGAACCGGCGGTCACGGGCACACTTTTCCAGGCGCAACAGTTCCGTTCGGAATGGTGCAATTGAGTCCTGACACGCGCATGGAAGGTTGGGATGGTTGCGGCGGTTATCACTATTCAGACTCGATCATTCATGGATTTAGCCATACACACCTCAGTGGAACTGGTGTTCCTGATTATGCGGATTTATTGATCACACCAGTTTGCGGGAGCTATCCGTCGATTCCTTCATATAAAGCCGGAAGTAATTATGGCTCTGCATTCAATCACAACCGTGAAAAGGCCAGTCCTGGAAATTATAGCGTAACCCTACTCGACGGAAATATCGATGTTGAGCTCACAGCTACCCAACGCACCGGGATTCATAAATACACCTTCAACGGTAAAGGAAAACGTTACATTGTCTTGGATTTAGATTATCGCGACAAGGTGCTTGATGCAGGTTTTACAATCAATGGAAACCAGGAAGTTTCAGGATATCGCAAGTCAGAGGGTTGGGCCAAGCTTCAATACTTCTATTTCGCGCTGAAATCCTCTGTCCCTTTTACCAATTCAGAATTGATCACCTCGGAAGGACAACACCGATTAGTGCTACATTTTGGAAAAAAAGTAGATGAAATTGAACTCAGGGTTGGGATTTCCGCAGTGGATGAGGCAGGTGCAAAACAGAATTTAATGCATGAAACCGAGGGACTCCTATTTGATAAACTCTCGACGAATGCAAGGAATGCCTGGCAAATTGAATTATCAAAAATTCAAGTAGAATCAAGCAACTTGACAGAAAAAACTATATTCTATTCCGCACTCTACCACACCATGATGGCCCCGAATATCTTTTCCGACGTGGATGGTCGATACCGAGGAAGAGACTTTCAAATTCATACGATTGATAAGAAAATACCTCAATATACCGTGTTTTCTTTGTGGGACACCTATCGCGCCACACACCCCTTATTTACCATCATCGATCAGAAACGAACCAATGCCTTCATCCAAACTTTTTTACGACAATTTAATGAAGGGAAGGATCTACCGGTTTGGGAGTTAGCGGCTAATGAAACGGAGTGCATGATTGGATTCCACAGTGCATCGGTAATTTCAGATGCCTATGTAAAAGGAATTCGAGATTATTCGGCGGAAGATGCGTTAAATGCGATGGTTTACACGTCAAATCTGAACGAATATGGAAAGACCTTATTTCGGGATTATGGTTTGATCTCATCCGATTGGGAATCTGAATCGGTTTCAAAATCACTCGAATATGCTTACGACCACTGGTGCATTGCCCAAATGGCACGTGCCATGAATAAACAAGAACTTGCCGCTAAACATGATCAATTCGGGTTAAACTTTATCAATCATTTTGACCCAAAAACGAAGTTTATGCGAGCCCGACGCGGCGCCCAATGGGTATCACCCTTTGATCCCACAGAGGTGAATTTTAATTATACGGAAGCAAACAGTTGGCAATATTCACTGTATGCGCCACATCAGCCCTACATATTAAGTCACTTGATTGGTGGAAAGCAGGAATTGTCCGCTTGGCTTGATAAACTTTTCACTACCTCTAGTAGCCTATCGGGCCGTGAACAAGCCGATATTACCGGGTTAATTGGTCAATACGCCCACGGAAATGAACCTTCGCATCACATGGCCTATTTGTATAATTATTCCTCAACCCCTTGGAAAACTTCCTTTTATGTGGATTCCATTCAGCGATCGATGTACCACAACGCGCCAGATGGCTTAGCGGGAAACGAAGATTGTGGTCAGATGAGTGCATGGTATGTGCTTTCTGCCTTAGGGTTTTATCCCATTGCGCCGGGAAGTACACGCTATGAAATCGGACATCCGCTATTTGATAAGGCTAGTATTCGCTTAGAAAACGGTAAATCGGTTACCATTAAACGCAGCGGAGGATCAGGGAAATATATCAAGGCAGTGCGTTACAATGGGACTGAAATTTCCTACATCGACCATACGCAGTTGATGCAAGGTGGAGAACTTGAATTTGAAATGCAAGATGAACCAAATTCCTCCTTGAAATTTATAGATATACCGATGAACGTTCCCGGTCAATTTATTCCTGTACCGTTCATAAATACGGCAAATCGGATTTTTAATGATTCCATAGCGATTGAAATGGGCATGGTGACTATACCCGGACAAAATCAAGGCATCGAATACTCCATTGAAGAAAACCAACTCATGGGTAAATGGCAGGTATACACCCTTCCGTTTACGCTGAATAAATCAGCCAAAGTACATGTGCGTGGTTTTAACACAAATGGAAATGCATTGAATTATTCCGCAATACTTAGTTCAACGTTCACTAAAACAGATGCTACATCTAAACTCGAACTACAAACCGCCTATGCCCCATCCTACGCAGCCGCAGGTCCAAATACGTTAATCGATAAGATCCGAGGAAGTAATGACTTTAGAACGGGGGATTGGCAGGGATTTCAAGGGGAGGACGTAGTCGCTGTAGTTTCATTCACTGAACCAAGAGACATACAATCTATCGGTGTTTCGTATTTGCGTGACCTACGTTCATGGATATTTGATCCGAGCAGCATCGTGATAGAATGTTCACTAGATGGAAAAACCTTTACCCAAGCAGCTGACTTCTCTATCGAAAAGCCAAGCAAAGAAACTGAAGAAAAATCATTGGGTAATTTTGTGAAATCTGTTGCACTTAACAAGGTAAAAGCAATTCGCTACACGATCAGCAACCAAGGCCTTTGTCCGGAATGGCATCTTGGCGCTGGAAATCCAACATGGATCTTTTTAGATGAATTGATTTTTGATTAGAAGTTGCTCGGCTAGTTCTAGGTCACCCTCCCCATTCCTCCTTCAAAGGATACACCTTTCTTTTGTATTGATACCCCCTACTTTTTCCACTTACACTTCGATACGTCCTTCGGACCACTCAGTGTCCGTGGAAAATTAAAAAATCTACGCGACGGGTTATATACGCTTTAAACCTTTCTTTTGGTGCATGTTTATGGCACAAGTAAAGCGAACTGAAAACTGGGCTTGTGCTGACCGAGGCAACGAGCGTCAGTAAACCGTGAGGAAGTCTTCGCCGCGGCGAAGGATCACCGAAACGGTCAGTTTTCAGGAGTGAAGCGCCGTACCTTAAACCCTGCACCGAGCTTTTTGCTACTTTTTTGCGGAAAAAAAGTAGGGGAAATGGTGCCCAAGCCCTAGTTCGTCTCTCTTGTTGGTAAAACAGTCGCTCATAAAAAATATAAACTACTGAAACCGCTACTTACTCGAACCCTGAGTATCTATGGAAATTTAAGTGAAGGTGGAAGTTAATCTAAGGATGCGATAAAAAAATAGCGAGAAATACACTTTTTTTTCGCATTCTTTATCACAAGCATAGTATTTTTATACAATGAAATCATTCTACCTACTCCTATTTACCCTGTTCCTTGGATTTCAAGCCAATGCGCAGTTAGACACCTTATTTTGGTTTGTCGCGCCTGAAGTGGCTCAAAGTCATGGGGATCGTCCGATTGTTTTCCGGTTCGCAACACTCGCTACCCCTGCCACGATTACCATATCTCAACCCGCCAACCCTGGCTTTCCCCCACAAATCATTAATCTAGGCGCGAATGCAGCGCAAACCTTGGACCTCACGCCCTGGATTGACATCATTGAAAATAAACCCTCGAATTCGGTATTGAATTATGGGTTTAAAATCAAAGCTACAGCGCCCATTATGGCGTATTATGAAGTAGTTACTTCATGCAATTGCAACCCCGACATCTTTGCATTGAAAGGTAAAAATGCACTTGGCACTAATTTCATAATCAGCGCTCAAACCTTTTTAACCAATGCAAATTATGCCCGTTCAGGGTTTGATATTGTAGCCACTCAAAGCAATACCTCGATTACCATTGTACCATCCAATGATATTGTAGGACATCCCGCTGGAATACCCTTTACCATCGTATTAAACCAAGGGGAAACTTTTAGTGCGGAAGCATCGAATATCGCAGGAAACTTACACCTGTCGGGATCAACCGTCATTGCCAATAAACCCATTGCGATTACGATTAAAGATGACTCGATGTCAGGAGCGCCTTACGGTGGTTGTGCTGATTTAATGGGGGATCAAACCATTCCTGTCCCAGTTACAGGAAAAGAATATGTAACCCTCAAAGGATATTTGAATGGACCAGACAAGGTGTATGTGGTTGCAACACAGAATAACACGCAACTTACCATTGATGGGGTGAATGTAGGAACCTTGAATGCTACGAACCTTTATGTACACACCCAATCCAACCCAACGGCCTACATACAAGCGGATAAGCCCGTATATGTATTGCATACCACAGGATTTGGTTGCGAGGTAGGCGGCGCAATCGTTCCTCCAGTAGTTTGTACGGGTTCAAATACGGTGGCCTTTGTACGTTCTACGAATGAGTTTTTTGCAATGAATATTTTAGTGCCTGCCGGCGGAGAAAATTCATTTACTTTAAATGGTTCACCTGCGAATGTTGGTCCTGGAATTTTTCAACCGGTACCTGGAACCAATAACAATTGGATGTATGCACAGTTGGACGGAAGTGGATTTATTGGCGTTCAAGCCTCGAGTCGTATAGAAAACCCAAGTGCAAAATTTCATTTAGGGGTAATCCATGGAGGTGCAAATTCAGGATGTCGGTATGGATATTTCTCAGACTTTGCGGCATATAAGTATGAAATTGATGCAGCAAACGATTTATTATGCAGCGGGGATACCTTAGTGCTCGCGACGGATTCACTTCCAGGAGCCACCTATACATGGACAGGGCCTTTAGGAATCACCACCAATGGCGCATCCTTAACCTTATATGGTGTCGTCCCTGCGCAATCAGGAAATTACATCATTTCAGGATTCAATCCGGGTGCCTGTGAACTGATCCCGGATACCGTAGCGATTACTATTATTTCCACGCCCACCACGCCGCTTATCAATACCAATTCACCGCTGTGTTTAGGAGATACGCTCCTTGCAGAAACTACCCTGAATGGTGCATTTACGTATCACTGGGATTTCAACAATGATACCCTAGCAGTAAATGACTCGTTGAGTATTTCCGGATTAGTACCTGGCCTCTACCCGATTGAATTGTATTCTAATTTAGGCGCATGTATTTCACCGATTGCCTATGACACTATACAGGTGCTGAGTGCGCCTCAAATATCACATCAAGGACCCATAGAAACCTGCGGAACCCTAATTAATTTCAATAGTACTTCCCAAAGCGACCCATCCGATCCGATACAATCTATTCTCTGGTACGATGACTTAGGACTTATCGGAAATACCGGAATAGTAAACGGCGTTATGTCCAATGCAGGAGCATATGGCGTAGAAACCTTTTGGGTTGAATTACTTACACAGAATAACTGTGTTGCAAGCGACACCTTTAATATTACCTTCCATCCGATACCAACAGTTAATCTTAGTGTGAATCCGCTTTGCGATGGTGAAAGCGCACAATTCACAAGTCAGTTGAGCTGGACAAGCAATCCGCCACCTGCGCCAAGTGTGGTGTACGGTATGAACTACGGAGATGGGCAGAATGCAACGGTTTCGAATACTACGCATGTATATGACAGCACCGGAACGTATGAAGCCGTTCTTAGCGTTACCAGCGACGAAGGCTGTAGCTCGACGGATACCGTGGAATTCACCATTGTTGCCGTTCCAACGCTTATTCCTTCAGCACTTACTTCATGTGGTCAAGAAGGAACGTTTCAGGTGGATTTGAATCTTGGGAATTACACCTTTAATCAATTGACATGGAATATCCCTGGAGTTGGCGATTTCGCCTTTCCATCGTTCTCGCATATTTTCGTGAATCCGGGCGCCTATGTGGCTACGCTCACTGTTGAAGGTACCAATGGGTGTGACTTTAGCGAGACCTTGCCGTTTACCATCCTACCATCGGTAACCATTGAGAACCTAACGGTTCCGAATGTGGTAACACCAAATGGGGATCAAATAAACGATGTCTTAGCACTCGATAATTTATTTATAGACTGTACCGATTTTGATTTAATCATATTAAACCGCTGGGGCCATGTGGTTTATGAAATGACGAACAGTAGCGCGCCGTTTAGCGGGATGGATGCGGGTGGAAAGGACTTAGAGGCGGGGGTATACTTTTACAAGCTCACCACCAATGACAACAAGATGGTTTCAGGACACATCACCGTGATACGGTAAGGAGTTTAAAACGCTACCAATTCATAGTTTGTGCTGCGCCCACCTTGTTGCTCTTGACGCAAGATTCCTTTATCCATTAAATCTTTGATGTCTCGGAGTGCGGTATCTGCGGAACATTTGGTCATTTTTGCCCATTTGGAGGACTTTAATTTACCATCGAACGGCTCAAACAATTTGTTCAACATTTTCCGTTGCCGTTCGTTCAGCTCGGTATGCTCGTGGTTTTTCCAAAACTCATGCTTCTTTAACACCATATCCAGGGATGTTTGAGTACTCAACAAGGCATTTTTTAGGCACATCAGAAACCAGTGCATCCATTCAGTGACATCGCCCTTGCTGTGTTGGACTTTTTGCAACATGGCGTAATAGTGCTTCCGCTCCTCCATGATTTGAGTGGACATGCTGTAAAAGCGATCCGGGGTATTGTCAGCGCGGGCCAAGAGCAAATCAGAGATGGCTCGGGCGATTCTTCCGTTGCCGTCATCGAAGGGGTGTATAATGATGAACCAAAAATTCGCGAGTGCAGATTTTATAACGGGATCCAAGCCTTGATCAGTATTGAGCCAAGCGAGAAAGGTTTCCATTTCAGCCTGTACGTTGACGGCTGGAACCGCCATGTAGTGCACGCGCTCTTTGCCCATAGCACCCGATACAATTTGCATTTCTTCGGTTCGATAGCAACCGACGTCTATCTTATACATACCACTATACCCCGTTGGAAACAAGGCCGCATGCCAACCGAATAAGCGTTCATGGGTAAGCGGATTCTGATAGTTCTGTGCAGCATCCAACATCATTTCTACCACACCATCCACGTTTCTTCGAGTAGGCAAATATCCGCCCACATTAATTCCGAGCCGTTTGGCTATAGAAGAGCGAACATGTTCATACTCCAAATTCTCCCCTTCTATTTCGGAAGTTTTTAATACATCCATGGTCATGGTAGCCAGCGTAGCTTCTTCTTTTGCGGTGAATCCGAGCATGTTTATTTGCGCGAATAAGCGACCTTGCAAGTTACGCACCTCCCCAAACAAGGCACTGATTTCCTGTTCACGCCAATAAAATTGGGGCCAATTCGGGTATTCATAGATGTATTTTGAACTAAAATATTTCATTATGCGGTAAAAATATTAATTATTCGCCGCATTTTTGCGGATATTAACACTTTTTTTCACCGCAAAGTAAGTCTATACTATGAAAAACGTATGAATGCAAACGATTCCCCTTTGATTTATTATAGCATGAAAGAGTTTAGACAAGGGAAGCAGTAAACGATTTGAACGAACTTGAAAATAACGATTTCAAAGTCCACATTTACGGGATCAACCTACCACAAATTTTGTGTGGTTTTTCTATTCATCCTTATAGTCGGTTTGCTCTGTAGGTTTTGTAAACACAATTCTATCCCCTATCCAGGCTGTTAAGTTTCCAGCACTGTCCATGAATGAAAATTCTACTTCGTAATGCTTGCTTTCGTCAAAGACAAATGCCCCAGAGCACATGCCATGTCCTACTTTGATTTTGTCTCCCTGAGGTTCAATGTAATAGGTTGTTTCTTTCCCTGTTCCTGGATTTTTTACTGTGGTCTTTACAATGATATCTGAGTTATCTTTTGCTGGATTACTAAAAACAACGTGAACAGAAGGTCCGCAACCATAATAAACGAGTGTCTTTTTTAACTCCTTGGGGTTTTCCGTAAGTTCTGGTTTTTCATTATCTATTTCTTCAACCACTGTATACCTAACTTGTTCGTATTCCTGAGTTGTCCTATTGTACTTTTCAAAACGTTCGTATTCCGGGAGGCTGTCAATGAACATGGTATATTCCACGCCTGGTTCTAATGCGGTTTCGGGTTTTAACACCGCTTGTGTCAAATAGAATTGACCGACACAAACCTCGGTTACCAGCAGTTTTATTTTCTTATTCCCACTTTTTAGGTAGATCGCATGTTTTGTGTTAAGTCCTAAAATAACGTGTTGACTTTCCGCATATCCGGTAAGGACAAAAATTGAATTTTGATTGATGGACTTTCCATTAGGAAATACACTTAGACCAGCTCCTGCGCAATCTGCGTAAACTGTGGCTGCCCAAAAAAGCCCGATGAAAAGGGTTAGAAGTGGTTTCATAAGGGTAAATATAACGTTTTGCGGCATGGTGAAGTGGCGATTTAAAACGAAATTTCCAAATGAAATCGTGTGTTTTCTCCCAATCGAAATGCATCATTCAAACCTAGAAGCCGCCACTTTTGCTTACTATGTGTTAGCTATAGTTTGTCTAAGATAATTCAATTTCAAATGTCAATTCTGATGAGTTATTTTCAAATTCCTTTTCTAACTTAATATCTAGTCTATCAAATGAACCTTTAAATGGTTCATCAAACGCCTTCGACATTTTAATAATATCAAATTTGTCTTGTTGATTGGC
>CANHSL010000033.1 GCA_947463385.1 Flavobacteriales bacterium | reverse complement strand
TCAACGAAAGAACAGCCTGGATTTCGCAAACGATTGGTCTCGCCCTATGGATATCCTGCACGAGAAATCATTGGCGTTTTCCCTCAACGGAGTTATAAAGCTCCTCACGTGGAGCGTATGGTTAAAGAAATTCAATTAGCCTACCCTCAAGAACGCAATGCGCCCTTACATATCTTGGATTGGAAATAAGCGCTTAGAGGTTATTTTTTCATTTCAGCTAGAAAGTCATCATACGATAAGGGCTTCATCTTCAAGCTAGCATTCGTTTTGAAGTATTGCGTTAGCTTCTCTTCAGCTAATTGATCGTAAATGCTATTCGCTTGGTCCTTTTTTGTAAGTAACTCACGAGCAGATGCTTCCAATTCGGCATCCTCCGGAGCAGGAATACCATATTGCGCATAATTACTAATAATTAATCCTTTGGTGAACGCTAACACTTCTTCATAAACCAACTTCGTATCGGAATCTTTAAAGATTTTTGTTTGAATCAATTGCCATTTCAATGATTTTAGATAGGCCTCAAATTCTTTTTCAATGTCTTCATCTGCGATTGGTGCCGTAGCACTTAGTTTAATCCATCGCTTTAAGAATGCTTCTGGAAAGGTAATTTGTACATCGGAAATCAAGGAGTCATATACCTTACGTGTCATTAAACGATCCGCATCTCTTTCAAACATGTGTTCTAAATCTTTGGTAACTCGAGCTCTAAGACCCGCTTCATCGCTAATCTCACCGTCTTGGAACAGCTTACCAAACAATTCAGCATTTAATTCAGCCAATTCCATGCGCTTAATATCTGTGATTTTAAACTCAAAAGCTACATCACTTGATGGAAGAGTTTCGGGCGTCAGACCTAATAACGATGCTTTATCGGCATCATCTTTAGAGACGATGCTTGGGTCTAATTTAAACGTATCGTCTTTCTTTTTACCAATTAACAAGTTCTTAGCTTCAGTGTTTTCAATGAACTCGATTGATAGGGTGGTGCTGTGAGAAATCCCTCCTTCTTTAAGGGAACCATCCGCGGCCAATTCAGAAAATGTTCCAACTACTAAATCTTTTGCACCAGATTCGTCAGCGCTCATCATTTTTCCATAGCGACGCTGAATATCCTCAATTTGCTGACTCACTAATTTCTCATCTACGCGAACGGTGTTGTACTCAATTCCTTTTTTCAATACCGATTGGTATTCAAAGGACGGAGACATTCCAATTTCAAACGTAAATTTAAAGGCATCAGGCTTTTCGAAAGACCCTTCCATTGCGTGAGATTCAGAAGGGATTGGATTTCCAAGAATATCCAGGTTGTTCTCACGAATAAAATTGTAAACCCCCTCATTGGCAAGTTTGTTCAATTCTTCAGCAAGTACAGCTTTCCCGTAACGTTTCTCGATAATTCCTGCAGGGGTGTGTCCCGGACGAAACCCTGGGATATTTGCTGTTTTACGATGTTTTTCTAAGGTGTTTTTAACCTTTTGGCTGTAATCTGCCGCACTAATTTCTACGGTAAGTAAGCCATTCAACGCATCAAGTTCTTGTCGAAGTACGTTCATATTGTGTGTCTTTATAGTTCAAAAAAAAAGGTCCCGAATTCACGAGACCTTAAGGTGCGGATGGAGGGACTCGAACCCGCACACCTCTCGGCACTAGATCCTAAGTCTAGCGTGTCTACCAATTTCACCACATCCGCTAATCCAATTATATCGCTCCGTTGAGCAAATTGGAGCACAAAGATACAAAAGAATTGAAAAGAAGCAAATCATGAAGTTAATATACTTCCGTTTTGAAATCTTAGGGTTCAACAATACAAGAAGTATATCTTACTTGATTCGTTCTTTTAAAGAACTGCGAATTTTCTTCATAAACTCCGAAGCAAAAACAAAGGCTTCGATTTCCGGATTGTCGGTAGTAATTATCGTATGACGATCCCCTTCCCACCATTTTTTACCTTGATGAATAAAAATGACGTTATCACCAATTTCCATCACACTATTCATGTCATGCGTAATTACAATGGTAGTTATGCCATATTCATAGGTGATGTCCTTTATTAAACTGTCGATAACTATCGCTGTTTTTGGGTCAAGTCCAGAATTGGGCTCATCGCAAAACAAGTATTTTGGGTTCATTGCTATGGCTCTCGCAATCCCTACACGCTTTTGCATCCCGCCTGAACATTCCGAAGGATACAAGGCATTTCTACCTTGTAGATTCACGCGATCTAAACAAAAATCTACCCGATCCTGCATTTCTTTTTTAGTCATTTTGGTGAACATCGAAAGCGGGAATTTTACATTTTCCTCAACGGTCATGGAATCAAAAAGCGCGCTGCCCTGAAACAACATCCCTATTTCTTGACGAATTTCTGCACGATCAGATTTATCCATTGACGTAAAATCTCGTCCATCAAATAATATTTGACCTGAATCCACTTCATGCAATCCAACCATGCATTTTGCTAATACGGATTTCCCTTGTCCGGACTGTCCTATAATCAAATTGACACGCCCTGATTGGAAGTCGGCACCAACATCATATAGTACTTGCTGCTTACCAAAGGTTTTATTGATGTTTCGAACACTAATCATTACAACAGCATCAGTTTAGTGATTATGAAATTAGCAATGAGAATTACCACGCTACTAACCACTACTGCTTTAGTAGAGGCTTTACCCACATCTAATGAACCACCTTTTACATAGTATCCGTAAAATGATGAAATAGAAACAATGATAAATCCGAAGGCAACTGTTTTGGTTAACGCATAGAATATATTGTAGGGATCAAACCAAGAACGCAATCCCAAGATGTAGGTTTCTGTTGTTTGTAAATCAGAAATCACCAGCGCAAGAAAACCACCAAACATACCTAAAAACATAGAGAAAACGATTAATACAGGGAAGTAAAGAATAGAAGCAAGAATTTTTGGTAACATCAGGTGATTAATGGAATTAACCCCCATTATTTCCAAGGCATCAATTTGCTCCGTAATCCGCATCGTTCCAATTTCAGAAGCAATATTCGACCCAACCTTACCCGCTAAAATAAGTGAGATTATGGTAGGTGAAAATTCTAGAATAATACTTGATTGCGTGATGTATCCAACGGTATAGGCTGGAAGCAAAGGACTATCCATGTTTGAGGCGGTTTGTAAAGAAATTACAGCACCCATGAAAGTTGACATAAGCGCTACAATTGGAATCGAATTGATTCCGATGAACTGTAATTCATCCATGAGCATTCTCCAAAAAATACTCATCTTTTTGGGCTTCCGAATTACCCAAGAAAGCATTAAAAAATATGCACCAATGTTCCGAATATATTTCACGCCGATAAAGGTAATATTTATTTTGAGCCGTTCGGTGGGTGCTTTTCCTGTTTATCTTTGAATCGGTGGAAAAAAGAACAAAATATCAACTTACATTTTCAAAATTTGTACCCGAATGCTTTTCTCACCTTCTTGCAGAATTACTTGTGGAGTCTGGCGTGCATTTTAAAATAGTAAAGGGAAGGAAAACAAAGTGGGGTGACTTTCGTCCAAGAAATTTAAACGCTAAACCTCAAATTACGGTCAATGGGGACCTGAATCCATATGCTTTTTTAATTACCACCTTACATGAATTTGCGCACCTGCATACCTTTCAGCAAGTCGGATTGCGTGTCGCCCCGCATGGCGAAGAATGGAAAAGGAATTTTCAACAATTGATTGCGATCATTATTGATCATCCAGAACTTCCGCCTGTCTTGCGCACAGCCTTGAATAAGTCGTTTACTTCGCTGAAGGCATCTTCATGTACAGATATTGCCTTGAGTCGTGCCTTGGCATCTTTTGACCAAGAAGATCCTGCGGTGATTCCTTTAGAAAAGCTCCCAAAAAACAGTAAATTTGTACTGAATAATCGTACGTTTCAAAAGGGTTTGAAACGAAGAACACGATTTGAATGCATAGAATTAAGTTCGAATCGAACGTATCTCGTGCATTTAATGGCAAAAGTTCAACACGTAAAAGATGAAGAATAATACATATAGTTTAATTATGGCAGGCGGTGTAGGAAGCCGCTTTTGGCCCATGTCTACCCAGCACAAACCGAAACAGTTTCTTGATGTGTTAGGCATTGGGAAATCTTTACTGCGTTTAACTTTTGAGCGTTTGCTGGGGGTTTCTGATCCTTCGAAAATTTATATTTTAACCAATGAGCGCTATCGTGACTTGGTACTAAGTCAATTGCCTGAATTAACTTCAGACCAGGTGATTTGTGAGCCAGAACGAAAAAATACCGCGCCTTGTATTGCCTTTGCCGCTGCCAAGATTTTATCAATAGATGCACATGCTACCTTGGTAATTTCACCATCGGATCATTTAATTATTAATACACCACGATTTGAAGGCTTAATCCATATCGCTATTGAAGAAGCGAATCAAGGAAAATTAGTAACCTTGGGCATTCAGCCTTCTCGCCCGGATACTGGATATGGGTACATTGAGGTAGCATCTGGTCGGCATGCTGCGGGTTCAGTAAAACACGTGCAACGGTTTTGTGAAAAACCATCCGCAGACGTCGCTAAATCCTTCGTTGAATCAGGTAATTATTTTTGGAATTCAGGTATTTTTATCTGGCGGGCCGATGTTATTTTGGATGCAATGAAATTGCATTCAAATGCCTTATATCATATTTTTTGTGAATCCTTGGATTCCTACAATACGCCGATGGAAGTCGGGTTCATGCGTAGTGCCTTTGCTGCAGCTGAGGATATTTCTATTGATTTTGCTGTCATGGAGCATGCAACCAACGTTTCCGTTGTGATTTCTGACTTCGACTGGAGTGATTTAGGTACGTGGGGTAGTTTAATAGACCACATGCAAACCGATACCAATGGCAATGCCGTAGTAGGGGATAAGGTTCATCTTTTTGAAACGAATAATTGCCTTATCCATCTTCCGAAAGACAAGGTGGTACTGTTAGATGGTATTCAAGACACCATCATTGTAGAATCAGAAGGTATGTTAATGGTATTAAGAAAAGATAAAGAACAAGACTTGAAAAAGTACCTTCAACATATTCAACATACAAATCCTGAATTGTTTCTCTAATGGTTAAAATCAGAACCATTGAACTGGGCGATTTTCCGCTCCTCTTGGCGCCGATGGAGGATGTAAGCGATCCGCCGTTTCGCGCGCTGTGCAAGAAGCATGGTGCAGATATGATGTATACGGAATTTATTTCTTCGGAAGGGCTGATTCGCGATGCGGTTAAAAGCGTTCAAAAAATGGACATTTTTGAATATGAACGTCCCATTGGAGTTCAGATTTTTGGTTCGGATGAAGAGAGCATGGTGCGTGCTGCACAAATTATCGAACAAGTGAAGCCTGATTTAATTGACATCAATTATGGCTGCCCGGTAAAGAAGGTTGCATGCAAAGGAGCTGGAGCTGGTTTATTGCAAGATATTCCTAAAATGGTCCGCTTAACCAAGGCCGTGGTAAACGCAGTTAATGTTCCTGTCACCGTTAAGACGCGTCTCGGTTGGGATGACTCCACCAAAAATATAGTTGAAACAGCAGAACGCCTTCAAGATATTGGGATTGAGGCCTTAACAATACACGGCAGAACAAGAAAACAAATGTATAAAGGGGAAGCTGATTGGTCCTTGATTGGCGAAGTGAAAAATAATCAGCGCATGCGCATTCCAATTTTTGGAAATGGCGATATTGATTCACCAGAAAAAGCCTTGCAGTATAAAAACATCTATGGTGTAGACGGGATTATGATTGGTAGAGCGTCGATTGGTTATCCATGGATTTTTAATGAAATCAAAGCCTTTTTATCCAAGGGAGAACACCTGAATCCACCCACCTTCAAGGAACGTATGGAGGCCATCGAAGAACATTTGAATTTTAGTATCCAATGGAAAGGTGAAAAGGTAGGAATCGCTGAAATGAAACGGCATTATGGTAATTATTTTAAAGGAATTCCTCATTTTAAGACCTATAAATCTGCCCTTGTTATGGCGAATGAACTCGCGGAAGTTCAAGCGATTATGTCTGAAATAAAGGATGAGTTTTTGACCGATTTGCTATATTAGTTAGCCTTTTTTCTTGCGGCTTTTTGTCCGCTGTAAATAGTTAATCAAGGGTTTTACAGGGAAATCAATTTGGAGTTCAATGCTTTTTCTTTTAACCTTACCCAACCTTAGGTTAACAGGCGTTCCTTCATATTCCCAAACGATATAATTTCCTGGGTTGGCTATAAGCGTTGGAAAACGAGATGCCGAGGTAAATATATAGAAGGAATCTTCATGTTTCATGGAGAGCAGCGGAGAAAACAGAAAACGTAACTTTTGATCTTCGCTTCGCAATAAACCTTTTCCAAAAAGTGAATTAATAAAGACGTTTCCATTAGAATTGGTATTGAATGCAGCGGTATATCCTGGCACTTGAATGCGTTCGTTTTTAATTACTTCCCGGACATTAAAGTTCTCATCAAATTCAGAGGTAATAATCCGTTGAGTTGAGTTCACCACCCCACCTTCACGAAAGGATAAATCCCCACCCCAATCATCAAAAAAAGCACGCGTAGGGAAACTAATTTTTTTACCCATTTCATGAAGTTTTCCGATCATTTTTTTTCCAGTTTCACTTTCTTTTATCTTAGGTGAAATATGCAACTCAATCGCTTTTGAATCTTGGTCCGTTCTGGGCAAACCCAATGCCTTTGTTTTTTTTACAAGTCCATGCGGTACTTTTGTATGTAAGAAGCATTTAATATGAAGCCCCACCGTATCGTTATCGTGTGCAAACAGGCCATAATCAAATCCCCATGACTTGATGGCTTCGCTTTCTGAATAAACCACTAGATGTTCTTTTCGATATTCTTTTTTCTTTAGAAATCGTTTCCACAAGGGACGTACTTCACCGGATTTCACATGTTGTACTTCGCTCAGGCGTTTTGTAAATGAGTTCCCGGAGTATATAAAAAGATAGTTTTTCTCGTAAGCAATTTTTATGTTGAGCTCATTAAAATGAAAGATTCGGACTTCGTCGGTAGATGAATCCGTTAAGGCTGTGTTTTTTCTGAATCGGTCGATGCCATTAATTACTTTGGATGAATCATTGAGTTTTACCAGGGCACCCCATTCATCGCGCGCTTCGTTAAAAAATAAATACGCAGCAGTCTGAATATTAATACCGTGGTGCTTCGCTTGCCCTAACATGAAGTCCGGAGAGGCAAATTCACGAATCGGTAACTTATACTTGAAAAGAATGGGGTTGATTTCCTTACTGAATTGAAGCGATTTAAGCCGCACTAAATAATCCGACTCGGGTAAGCGATCGATGAGCTGAGGTGTCGAATTAAATCGAAAGAAGTTACTCCTAGCAACTAGGATTCCACCTAAAATGGCAATAAGTACAATAAAGAAAACCCCTTTATTTAGTGACCTCACTGTTACTTAGTTATCAAATACAAGGTATTCAACATGTCTAATAAATGCTTCCCAGAATCCTCATTTGTTTCAAAGGAATAAGATAAAGAGAGTTCAGTTTTATTGACAGTGGTTTTTCCAGAACGCATCACCATGTTTCCTGATTTCCCTCTCAAAGATTCCATTAGAGGCTGTTGCTCTGGTAATAAAAAGTCAATGGGAAATTGATTGGCAACCGACTTTAAATCCGCGTATCCGCACAACGAACCTGAATTTTTAATTGATTTTAATGTTTTACTATTTAGCCCTTCTTTTCCATAGCCTTCCCAATGATTTAAGGCTAAGTCTTCATCGTTTGTGAAAATAAATAAGCCATCTGTATTGATCATGTATACCGGAGCGGCATCAAAAATCGCTTGCTTGTATATCCAGTAATTCCCTTTTTTCTCAAATTTACTGGTAACATTACTTAAGTGATCCAAAATTAATTCGGGAACATCCGGGCGGGCTGTTGTAAATCCTAGCGTGAAAATTGGCATATCTTCTTCCGCATCCGTTTCTCGCTCACCATATTCAAAGGTGTCCTCATTGTAGAAAAATTCAATTTTACGTGTCTTAACCTTTTTGATTCCGTTGAATGTGCCAAACATGGTGCCTTTATAGGTATCAAATAATGCATCTTTGTTAATGAATTCGTTCGCCAACTTGAGTAACAATACGTTCATAGAGAGCTCCACATTTTTTTCTTTTCCTAAGATGGGAAGTACAACTTCATACGCCTTTTCATAGGCTTTTTTAAGATTAATGTTGTAGGTAAAGAATGCAGACTGATCTTGCTTGATATATTTCGATATCCGCTTGTCGAATTTGGAATCATTCATTTCCATATAAATGGATCCTAAGGGCTCACTATAGGCTGCAGAAATATTAAAATCTATGGCCTTGTCTTTTAAAACTAAGTCACCCACAATTACATTTCCTTCGTAAAGTTCTTGAATATCCAGGTAAAGCGTTGGCAATACCGACTTCAGATACCACAGGTTCTTTGCCCGGTCAAAATTTCGTTCGTTATCCATATAAAAAACACCGGCTACCGGGTGAAGCAACACCTCTTGGAATCTTGGATACATCGAATAAAGTGACTCGCCATTTTTAAATAAGCCATTAAGTACCGAATTTAAATATTGATTTTGAAGCACAAATTGAATGCTGTCTCTTAATTCATTATAGTTCTTTTCCCGAAGATCATATTCCAAATCTTGTTTCATGAGTTCATCATCACTGAGCTCCGTATCTATTTCAAACCCGTTATAATATGGCGACATGTTCCCTCTTGAAAACCAAATGGAGTCTGTTATTTCTAAAACGCTCGATTCGATAGGCTCTACCCGAACAAGTAAGGCGTTATTCGACTTGATAACCAAGTTGTTAAAAAACGATCCATATGCTTTTGCCCCAGGGATTTCTGTGGGTAGGGGGTCGAAATCATCAAAAACACTAAAGAGGGCTTTTTCGTTTTTTATGCCAAAGGTGAATCCGGATAATTCGAAATATTGATTCTTCCCATAAAAGATATTTAATCGCTGATCAAAGTCAATTCCCGCATCCTTTAATGATTTATTGTCCGTTGACCCATCAAATAATTCTTGGTGGATTTCATCCATGAAGTCATATTTAATAAGTTCATCAACCCCTATTTTCTTAAGTACATCTACATTGTTGATGCTAAAAACAGTTACAGCTTCTTTTGGAATTATAAATTCTGATTTCTGTCCAAAGTGTACATAGGCAATCAGAAGGAATAATACGGATATATACTGTTTCATACAAGTTATGGCGTTAACGTAATGGTGTTTTCGATGAGCGAATTGTTCAGTTTCAAGTCATATGTATTCACTTGAAGCATCGAGGCTGTTTTCGTTGGGTTTAATTTGCAGCTGGGATTACTTGTTTTGGAAATTGGTTTATCGAACCTAGATATGCTCGTATATGTGCCGTTTTTTAAAAGATCTACATCTGAATTCTCAAAGGATTTTGCTTTATTCGCAAGAATCGTAGGTATGATGCGATTCAAAGTTTTTCCGTCCCAACTAATCCAGTCTCCCTCAAACGATTCTTTGTCTTTCTCTTTGCTCATGACTTGCAGTACGGATTTCACGCCGTCTTGTAATTGTGCAACGGAAGAGAAATCAATTTGAACCTTTAAGATAAAGTCCGTAGAATTAAATTCTGTTTTAACTAAATTAATCCCGGGCTCTTTGGCTAAGTTTGTTCGGAATTCAAGGATTTTTGCTTCGATTTGAGATAATTCAGGAACTTTTCTGCCATTCAAACTGTCTAAGGCAAGTATTGAATTTACTTTTAGTTTACTGGAGCTTAGGTTGATGCTATATTTAAACGTTCCCGATCCGTCGGAATGAACGGTTAAATCATCGATAATTTCAATGCAGGAGTTAAACAGTAAAGGTAAAAGGAGTAAAAGGTACTTGATTTTCATGCCGCGTTGTTTACAAAATTAATACCATATCTTAGAATAAAAGGGTTTGTTGACCAATATTATCAACAATAGGGTGTTGCACAGCGGGTATATTCGGTGTTTGCGAAAACAAAACCTGTTTGTCTACCTTGTGGGCTTGCATTGCTTCATAAGGCTGACTCGAATATCCGTTGATGTTTCCCTCACCGAGTAAGTACGCTTGAATTTGGCTTTGGTCAAGGATCAATGGCATCCTTTTCTTATGGTTATGAATGTCTTCCATCAAGGGGTTCGCTATCGTAGTGATGATCGTAAAACTTTGAATTATTTCCCCGGTTTCTCGGTTTAACCATTCATCATAAAGTCCTGCCATGGAAAATAATGGGGTGTCAATTGGATATATAAAATATGGTATTTTTTCTACCCCTTTGTGTTGAAACTCAAAAAAACCAGAAGAAGGAACGATGCAACGTTGCGTGCTAACCAGCCGTTGGAAACTGGCTTTTTCTGTCAAGGTTTCTATACGGGC
The DNA here is from genome assembly GCA_947463385.1 of Flavobacteriales bacterium. Classification (GTDB taxonomy): domain Bacteria; phylum Bacteroidota; class Bacteroidia; order Flavobacteriales_D; family Crocinitomicaceae; genus UBA952. The sequence goes on along the minus strand of CANHSL010000033.1, from coordinate 13,800 downwards.
ATTTAATGTTTTGCTGGCAATATTAATTGGGTTTGCACCGCTAAACCAACTTGGGATCAAACCCCACTGCATACGTTTTATGTGGGGTTCATGGGTGATGATTCTCCAGATCGGAAAGGTGAATCCATTGGCGTAAAAGGTGGGTTCATACGAGGGTAGTGCACCGGTTTCACGTTGATAAAATTTACCAAGTGTTTCGTTGCTGGAGGTACTTGAGTTGCTGTAGCACATATCAGGTTATGACCAAGTTAAGTCCGAAAATAAAGATATTTTATTTAATACACGTTGCTTTTGTTCTTGCTCAATTTGAACATGGATTACGTGTTCTTCTTGAAAGGAATTAAGTGTTGCGTTCCATCCTTGCTGGGTTGCAATACTCAGAAATCGCATTAATGACGGATAGGTTCCATGAACTTGAATCCTTAGAAATTCTATATATGGCGTACATTCATTCGCATGAATTGCGCCGAGACAAGCATTCTTGTAGGCAGAAATTAACCCAGGTATACCTAATTTTGTTCCGCCGTAGTATCTTACAACAATACACCCTGCATTAATGAGCTGATTTGATTTTAGTTGCCCTAAAATCGGAAGGCCTGCACTACCAGAAGGTTCACCATCATCATTAGCCCGCGTGCTTAATGGATCACCGCATTGATATGCAAAACAAAAATGGCTCGCCTTGGCATGTAATTTTTTGATGACGTTAAGTTGTCCTTTGAATTCCGATTCATTTACAAGAGGGAACAAGTAGGCAATAAACGTAGACTTATTCGAGCGTATGGAATACGTGCTTTCTTTTGAAACAGTCAGTTTCTTGACGCTCAAAGAGAATTAATGTATGGTTAACTTTTTTTCCAGTTCTTCTAAGTACAAACGGAATTGTTTATCGGTTTCAGAGAGATTAACTACCGTTCTACAGGCATGTAATACGGTGGCATGGTCCTTACCTCCACAATGTGCACCAATGTTTGCAAGGGAAGACTTAGTCATTTTTTTAGAGAAATACATGCTAATCTGACGTGCTTGTACCACCTCACGTTTTCTAGTTTTAGACTTAAGCATTTCAATGGGTAGGTCAAAATAATCACATACGATTTTTTGGATATATTCAATAGATACCTCTCGTGCCGTGTTTTTGACGAATTTGTCAACCATTTGCTTAGCCAGTTCTAAGGAAATGGATTTTTTGTTCAGCGATGATTGCATGAGTAGGGTATTCATTGCCCCCTCTATTTCTCGAATGTTTGTATTGATTGAGTAGGCAAGATATTCTACAACCTCTTTTGGCAGTTCAATGCCGCTTGCGTACATTTTCTTTTCAAGAATCGCAATGCGCGTTTCTAAATCTGGAACGTTCAAATCTGCGGAAAGACCCCACTTGAAGCGCGACAACAAGCGTTGTTCCATACCTTGCATTTCTACTGGAGCCTTATCTGAGGTAAGTACAATTTGTTTACCATTCTGATGCAAGTGGTTGAAAATACTAAAGAATACATCTTGAGTTCGTTCTTTACCTGCAAAAAACTGGACATCATCAATAATCAAAACATCCACCATTTGATAAAAATGGATAAAATCATTGGTGGTTTGATTCTTAATGGCATCTATAAACTGGTGTGCAAACTTCTCGGATTGTACGTATAATACCGTTTTGTTCGGATGCTGTTCTTTAATGGATAAGCCAATTGCATGCGCTAAATGCGTTTTTCCTAAGCCTACACCACCGTATATCAATAACGGATTAAATGCGGTTCCTCCCGGTTTATTCGCTACGGCATACCCCGAGGCACGTGCTAGCCTGTTGCAATCCCCTTCAACAAAGTTCTCAAAAGTGAAATTTGGAATAAGGTTCGACTCAATAGTAACTTTTTTCAATCCAGGAATAATGAATGGATTTCGGATTTGTGGTTCCGTAGCTCCGATTGGAATATTCTGTGGTGAATTCTGTGAATGCGTATTGTTTTGTGTCGGAAGTTTAACGGTGTATGGCGTAGAATTACGATGATTGCTCTCCATTACGATACTGTACTCAAGGCTTCCTTCAGCCCCAACTTCCTTTTTAATCACCTTACTTAATAACCCGATGTAATGTTGCTCTAACCACTCATAAAAGAAATGGGAAGGCACCTGAATCGTAAGAATATTATTCTCTAATTTTAATGGAACAATAGGCTCAAACCACACCTTGTATGCTTGTAAAGAGATGTTATCTTTTATTACTCTTAAACAAGACTCCCAAGTCGCTGTGTGATCCTTCAACATAATTCTTTTTATAAAACCATTAATAAAAATAACCTAACTGATAACCAGTGTATTATCTATGTTAAACACAAATTAAGCACCGTTAAAAAGTTGTGAACAAAGATTCACAGAAAAAACTTAAAAAAAAAGCCTAAAACCACTTGACTTTTAATTTTTTTTTACTTGTGAAGACTTTTTTTGTCCTTCCAAGAAACATGGAGCGTGGAGTATTCAAATTTAGAATAATTTAGGCGTTTAGGCAAATAATTATCACGGTTTTTACTATGAATTTGAATTATTCCCATATCCTTACGTTTAGGGTTCGATATAGTGAAACAGACCGTATGGGGTATTGTTATCACGGCAATTACGCTACCTATTTCGAATTGGGTCGGGTAGAAGCCTTACGTTCCCTCGGTGTGGTATACAAAGTGCTCGAAGATGAAGGTATTTTATTGCCCGTTGTTTCGATGAGCACCCGGTTTAAGGCCCCCGCATTGTATGACGACCTATTGCGCTTGGAAACCACGCTTGTCCGGGCTGAAAATTGTACACTTGAATTTTCTTATTCATTGTTTAATCAAAACAACCAGTTATTAACCACCGCACATACCGTGTTGGTATTTCAATCCCTTCAAAACGGAAAACCTATGCGCATTCCTGAATATTTGCGCACTATCTTTGCGGCACATGAAATCAAAACATAGCAATTTCGAATTACGGTCCAAAACCCAATTGTTCGCCGACCATTTGTTTATTGGACGGACGGGCGAAGAACGCATGGGGGATTTCCTCAAATCAACCCAAAAAGAACCCCGAGTGGTTGTTTTAGGCATAAGTGAGGCTGTTGGACCTTTTGCAAATTATGGTCGGACAGGATCCGAGTTCGCGTTTTCTGCATTTTTTAGACATTTTTTGAATTGGCCACATCATGGACAGTCAGTAGATATCGCAGGAAATATTGCCTTTGTGGGGACCTTTCCTGCTGATGTTGAATCAGCAAGCCTCTTGGTTGAAGAGTTAGATGCCTTCGTTTTTGATGTGTTGATGTCGTTTGTTTCCCCAACTCAAATTCCAATTATAATTGGTGGAGGACATAATAATGCCCTTCCGTTAATGCGATGGGCACATCAAGTAAAAGGTTGTTCTACCGTACTGAATATTGATGCGCATACCGATTGCCGTGCGATTAACAGGAGGCATTCGGGCAATAGCTTTTCATTTGCCATCGCTGAAGGAATTCTTAGCGCATATCATGTTTTTGGAGTGCATGCCTATGGAATCAATTCGTTCATGCGAGATTTTATTAAAACGCACCAGGTAGATGTCCGATACTTTGAATCTTATTTAACTGGAGACCATTCGCTTGCAGCGGACATTCGGCAGGTATTTTTAAAGGCTACTGAACCCCTTGGGTTAGAAATAGATATGGATTGTATCGCTAATATGCCTTCATCCGCTTCTTCTCCATCCGGTTGGCGTTTAGATGATATCAGAAAAGTGGTGTTGTCTCTCAATGGAAACCAATATGCGTATGTACATTTAACCGAGGGTGCAATTACCCAAAGTGAACATGAACGAACAATTGGAAGAGCCTTGTCTTATTTATGTTTAGATGCAATCGCGTCTATGGAATCACTGTAATTTGATCCAGTTGGACTACCGCATCAGCAGAACAGCCCTCAGGTGACATTGCTTTGGATACGGTGTAGGTAAATTGAACCTTTAATCCTTTCTTTTTCATTCCATCTTTTAAGTTTAATGGATAAACAGTTTGGTATGGTACATTGATGCCAGGATTTAATTCAACTGGAATTTCAATATATACTGGACATTGATTTTCATTGACGTGAATAATACCAATGAGTTGATTGCTCGGCTCGTTCATTGCTTGGGCGCTTGTTTTTTTAGTCGATTTACAGGACATCAAGCTTAAAGCAACCAAAAGTGTTATACATATTTTCATAGTCAAATGTAAAAAAAAAGGGGGACATGTCCCCCTCGATCTCAAATAACCTGTAGCATAGTTCATTTGAATTTGGTTAGGTATAACGGAGAACTTGGAATTAGGTTACATCAGTATTAACATTTTCGGTTTGATAAACAAAGCAGCTCTTTCTTAAACAAGTAGCCTAGTCAGATATTTTTGTTCCGTGATAATGTCAGATAGAAAACGCAAAGCACTAGTTGCCTTATTGGAGGATCCCGATGAGCGCATTTACTTGGTCATTAAACAAGTGATTAAGGCGGAAGGTCAGGCAATTGTCCCAATGCTAAACGCCGTCCTTAACGAGGAATCTTCTGCTCAAATTCAGCGATTCAGAGCCCTAGAAATAGTGCAAGCAATACACATCGATGAGGTATCGCGTGAACTAATGAATTGGAGGGATTCATCAGATAAAGATTTGCTAAAAGCGATCGTTTCTTTAAATAAATTAATCGACCCAAGCCTAGACGAATCGTTCATTCTTCAGCAAATGGAGGCTATTCGTAAAGACGTATGGTTAGAATTAAACGATTACCAAACGGCATTTGAACAGGTTAAGATCCTGAATCATATGTTTTTTGAGGTGTATGGATTCGAATGTATGTCGACATTTGAACGTAACCTTACGCATTTAAATATTGGAACGGTGCTGACTGAGAAAAAAGGAAATCCCTTGATTATCGGACTTATTTATTCCATAATAGCCACATGGTTAGAGGTTCCAATTTATGGGGTTGATTTCCCGAAAATTTTCATTCTCGCTAGAATGGATGAAAATAATACCTCCATGTTCAATGAATCGGAAAGTCAATACGGTGTTTTGTTCTACATTAATCCGATTGGGAAAGGAATTGTTTTTGACGAACAGGAAATACGGTCCTTTTTAAAACAAATCGAAATTGAACCGGAGCGTAAATTTTTCGAACCTACTTCGAATACTATTTTAATCCAACGATACCTTATGGCGTTTGAAGAGGCATGTCAATTTAAAGGGGACACCAATTCCCTCCACGCATTATCCCACATTAAAGAGATTTTGTAGTTTGATTATTCTTATTCGCTAATTGACCACATGCCGCGTCAATGTCCTTGCCTCTACTTCGACGAACATTAACAATTAGGTTTCTTCGCTCTAAAAAATCGGTAAAAGCCTCTGTGCGTTCAGTACTTGCTTTAGCAAATTTAGAATCTCCAATGCTGTTGTATTCAATGATGTTAATCTTACAAGGCACACAGCGCGCAAAATTCGCCAAGTTAGCAGCATCTTCCATGGAATCGTTGAAGTCTTTAAAAAGAATATACTCAAAGGTGATTCTTGATCCGGTGCGTTCATGAAAATACACCAAGGCATCACGCAATGACTCCAAGTTGTTTGAGTCATTAATTTCCATTACTTCACTTCGTTTTATGTCATCCGCGGCGTGAAGTGACAAGGCTAAATTAAATCGAACCTGCTCATCTCCCAGTTTCATAATCATTTTTGCGATCCCTGCGGTAGATAATGTAATCCGTCTGGGACTGATGTTAAATCGGTTTGGATCAGTTAAGATTTCTAACGCGTTAATTACCTGTTTGTAATTAAGCAAGGGTTCGCCCATGCCCATTAATACAATATTTGACAAGGGAATGCCGTAATTACTTATCGCCAGTTCATTCAGAGAAACGACCTGATCCACAAGTTCTCCTGCACTCAGATTCTTCATTAGTTTCAATTTTCCTGTAGCACAAAATGCACAAGCTAAACTGCACCCCGCCTGGGATGAAATGCATGCGGTCATGCGCTTACTGGTAGGAATTAATACGCCCTCTATAATCTGACCATCTATTGTTTTATACCCACATTTTATCGTTTTGTCATTGCTTTTTTGCATGCTGTCAAGCACCAAGTGGTCAATGTGGTAGTGCGCATCAAGATATTCACACAGGGCAGCACCAATATTTTTCATGGCATCAAAAGACGCGGCGTGTTGTTTCCAAAGCCAATCATACACTTGAGAAGCACGAAATTTAGGGAAGCCACCGGCTATAATGGCATCTGTTAATTCAGGTAAGGAAAGGTTACGAATGTTGGGTTTATCCAAGGGCATACATTATCTGGAAAGCATCACAGGCATAACCAGCATAAGAATATGCTCTGATGGATTGCCACTTTCATGCGGCGTCAAAAGCCCCGCGCGCGATGGTTCACTCATTGATAATTGAACTGAATCAGTTTCTAGATTACCTAACATTTCAATTAGAAACCTTGAATTGAATCCGATTTCCATATCGTCGCCATCAAAATTGCACGTCAAACGCTCATTCGCTTCATTAGAAAAATCAACGTCTTCAGCGGATAATTGAAGTTCTGCTCCTGCAATTTTTAACTTTACTTGATGCGTTGTTTTGTTAGAAAATATAGCCACACGCTTCAACGAACTTAAAAAGTGACTTCGTTCAATCGTTAATACATTTGGATTTTCTTTTGGAATCACCGCCTCATAATTAGGATATTTCCCGTCAATTAGGCGACACACTAAGGTTAAATCATTAAATGTAAACGTAGCGTTCGACTCATTATATTCGAGCTTAACCGCTTCGTCACCACGTAAATTCGCCTTAAGCAGGTTAAGTGGTTTTTTAGGTAATATAAATGCTGAGCTCGATGTAGTGTTGATGTCTGTACGACGGTAACGAACTAATTTATGAGCATCCGTTGCAACAAAGGTAATATCCTCCGGGGAAAAGTGACAATATACCCCAGTCATTACCGGGCGCATTTCATCGGTTCCAATGGCAAAAATGGTTTTATTAATTGCACTGGACAACAATTCACCGGTTACTTCGATGGAGCTGCTGTATTCTACGGTAGGTAATTTTGGGAATTCTTCTCCGTTGAATCCAACCATTTTCGACTTACCATTGTCGTAGGTAATTTCAACGGCATAATTCTCTGGATTTACACGAAACGTACACGGTTGATCCGGTAAGCTTTTTAAAACATCCAAAATAAGTTTCGCTGGGATTGCAATTTTCCCATCTGCATCAGATTGCACTTCCAAATGTGTAATCATCGTTGTTTCTAGATCCGTGGCAGAAACGGTTAACTTATTCCCCGCGATGGTGAAAAGAAAATTATCTAAAATAGGCATTTTCGTATTGGTGCTTAAGGCACCAGAAATGCTTTGAAGATGACTTAATAAGGTATTGCTGGATGTAATAAAATTCATAGCTTAATTTTCGACAAACAAAGATAACAATACTTTGCGAAATCTCATAGATTTCCATTCAAGCACACATTATTTCGTTGAATTAAGAGCTGGAAAATAGATGTGTCCCATCAACAAGGCATTAAACACAAAGTATTGACATTTAACAAGCTCGCCATTCGGCAGTTCAGCCCAGAATAAATTCATATCCATATTTACCATTTCACCTACCTCGTTGCGTTGTGCTACCTCGCTTTTTATACGATGCATTTTAAGTACAGTTGATTTACCAGCCTTTTCCGTTACTATGAGTTTAGCAAAAAGTGGGCTTCGTTTGACGGAGTCAACTTGTTTATTCGATAATTCAACATTGGGGAAATTAAAATGTACCTTCTTGAATGCCTGCAAATAGCGATATACATTCGAGGTGTCTATCTGGGCTAGCTTTTTTCCTTTGGAAGTTACGTCAAAAGATCGCCCTAAATTTTTAACCTTAAAACTTAAGGATGGAATTTCAAGGTTCTTAACCTCAACGGATCGGATTTCCTCGGGAGCTAATTCAAAAATGGAGGTACACATCCACCGTTTACGCTCCGCAAAAAAACGCGGACTAATGATTCCGTTAAGCCCTTTAATCCGCATCATTACGGGATCCTTACTCTTCCCGTCATTTGCTGTTTCTAAGAGCATAATCTGACCATAATGGTCTTGTGCAGGTGGTCCAATGTACCAGGATTTTGTCCATTCACCATCCACATAATACGAGACTTTTATGTGCTGGGTAGCCATCAATTCGGTGAATTTCGGCTTTGATTTATCTGGAAGATACCCTTTGAATTCGATCAGTTTAGCGGCTTCAAGAATAAAGGAAACATTTGGTTTTGAAACACATTCTCCGTTCTCATCATGCCAATCACCATGTTCTTGAATTAGTTCTATGTGTTGACCATAGGTATCTTCAATAATGATTTTAGTAATCTTAGTTGTATCTTCAATTGCAAAATTAATCCACTCTGTATCTGAATTCCCTCTGGATTTGATCAAGTTTACAGTAACTATTGAAAGGGTTAGAATTCCAATCAAAAGAATCGATATACCGATTAATTTCTTGTTATTTTTCATCGGTTAATGTATTTGCGTTTTCTTGAGAACATCATAAGAGCTGCGATCAGTCCTACGAGCGATATCGGAAGAAATAAATTTATGTAGCGAATGCTGTTTCCTTCCGCTTGTAATTTCATTTTGTCCATCTCCTTAAATTCAATTTGACGACTTCGAATATCCAATACGCTGTTGTCACCCATCATATAATCCACCAGGTTTTGAATAAATTCTTGGTTTCCGTAGATCAAAGGACGGCCATTCACGTCGTTAACTTTACTGTATTTAAGTGCATTGAATGGAAACGGAGGAGAAGAAACGTATTCATATTTTCCACCTCGAAATACGGAATCATATTCATTCGCAATAAATGTCCCATTCCCTACCACAAACACTTTAGTCTCTTCCTTGCTCTTGAGTTGTTTTTTGCGGTAATTAACCGGAATATACGAGGCCAAGGTATCCACATTTATGATCACATCCCGATTAATAAAATGGGATGGAATAGATCCTTCAATCATTGCGGCTAAGGTGATTTTGTTAATAGGGTCTTCTGGATTTTCAACAAACGCAGGATTTTCACCGAAAATCTGAAAATCCATTAAGCTGATTTGAGGGGCTAATCCAGAGCGGTTTGCATTGGAGGAGCTGGTCAGTACTTTGGTGAGTTTTACCCCGGGCGTTTCTATTAACTGAAGTTCGTTCGCGTATTCAAGGGAAACAGGATCAATGTTTCGTGTTATTGGATGTAGGGAAGGAGAGGCTAAGACGTGGTAGGGCCAACTTAAACTGCTCGCATTGTCCATGCGCACTTTCCGATAGCCGCACATGCGATCAAATACATAGTTTTCATGGATGTTCACGCCGTAATCAAAAAGCATTTTATCCAAGGTTAAGTTTTTCCGTATGGTATGATCCATAAAGTTCTTGGCTAAGGAATCTTCCTGATGGGAAAGCGTGTTCATAAAGACCATTAATCGCCCACCATTCATTACAAATTGATCAATGAAATATAGATCCATGGAACTAAACGGTTTTGTTGGGTTTGCTATAATCAAGCCATCCAACTCGTTTAACTCATTTAACGATTCTTTACTATTAAAAGAAAGAGAAGTCAAGTAGAAATAAGGACTCAAAACTGCCCTCGCATTCATGGTTTCATGCTCATTCAATTCACCGTGACCCTGCAAGAACGCAAGGCGTTTTTTATCTTTTTGACTGATTTTACGTAAGGCAGAAAGCATGTTGTATTCTAGATTATTCAGGGAATTTTCCAGAATTGGATTAATGCGATTTAAATCCATGGGTTCGCCATTTGGCGTGCCGGGTAGAAATTGTATGTATGTTTCCTTGACCACACCATTGGAGGTATACGTGACTTCGGCCCCTGGCCACAAGATGAGTTGCGATTGGACGCCATTCTTAACGTAAACAACTTTCGTTGGTAATATTCCTTTTTCAAATATCCCACGCAGAAAGAAATACTCTTCTTTTTTATTGGCATGGCCTTCGTTTGGATTAATGAACTGATATTCAATTCGCTTACCTGCAATCGATTTAAAGTCTTTTAACTTATCTTCTATGGCATTCCGAAAACGTTGAATTTCAGCCGGCAGGTCGCCTTCTAAATAGATTTTTAAACTAATTCGATTCTCGAAGTTTTTTTCATCTGCTAGGAAATTTTCAGTCCCTTTCGCCAAGGAATATCGGCTATCCTCGGTCATGTCCACTTTGACATTAACTAAGGCGCCAATAATGTTTATCAAAATCAAAACAGCCAGGACTCCTAGAAAAAATCCCCAATTGAATATGCCTTTCCATTTAAATTTTTTCATGGCTATTTTTTGAGGGTTTTAATCACGGTGAGTGATGCACTTAAAAAGAACACAATGAACGAGAGGTTAAATATTAGGTCTCCTGCAACAACCACTCCTTTTTTAATGGAGTCGTAATGATGACTTAAACTAAGGTATTGTATAATAATGTCTAAGCTTCCGAATTGAGCAAATGAACCCAATAAGGAAAGACCATCATAAAATAAATAGCACAACGCTGTCGCTAAAATAAAGGCGACAATTTGACTTGAGGTGATGCATGAAGCAAAAATCCCGATTGCAACGAATGCGGCACCAAGCAAGATTAACCCCAAATAAGAAGTGAATGTTGCCCCTTCATCTACAATACCAACCGGTTTTCCGAGGTAATAAATAGAAGCGTAGTAAACGAGCGTTGGAAGAATTGAAATAAGAAGTAAGGTCACTCCAGCGAAATATTTAGCCAGTAAAATACCTAAATCACTGATTGGCCTTGTAAATAAGAGTTCTAAGGTCCCGGTTCGACGTTCTTCAGCCATTGAACGCATCGTTATGGCGGGGATTAAAATTAAAAAGATGTAGGGTGCGGTGTTGAAAAATGGAATAAGTTCCGCTTGAGCACTATCCAAAATGTTCATATTTGAACTTAACATCCAATTAAATAACCAACATGCAATTAAGAAAATCACAATAAAAACATAGCCCACAATAGAGCTTAAAAAACTTCTAACTTCTTTTAGATAGAGGGCATACATAGACGTCCTGAATTAGTGGAGTTCAAAATTAGGATTTTTAATGAAATAGCAGCTTATCTTATTGCTTTTTGACGAGTTCATTGAAGCCTTCAAATCTTGTTTGAAGGGTCCAAGCCTCGGCCTTACTCGCAAACATTGGCTTGATGGTGCTCCAAAGTTGAATGAATGTTTCGGAACAACGGTAGTTTTCTAACGCGGTTTCATTGAGCCAAATGCTGTGTGTAAAAAATTCACATGGATTGGATTGATGCTGTAACAATTTCATCGACAAGCACCCATCCGAATTAACAACTCGCGTTTTTACCTTTTCAAACTCAGTTAAAAATTCTGAAATAAGTTCAGGCTTAAACGTCAATTTTACAATCCGTGTGATCATAACAGGGCATCAAGATTTCGCACAGAACCTTTCGGATAAAACGTGATTCGAACCGGTTCTCCGAGTCGCATGCCAAACAAACGATCCGCTCCGCCATTTCCTCCATTAGCCCCGCGATTAATCGCGATTTCTAATCTTCCGGCATCGTTAAATATCGCCACTCGCTCACTGATGGTTACATCATTGTATGCACGAGAAATAATGTCGATGTCGTAATTTCTTTTTTGGTAACTGATGGTAAATGGGATATCTACACCAAACCGCTCAAAATCATGCTTGAATATGTTCGTGATGATATTTCCAAAATGATCAATGTGAATCACGTTTCCTTGAATCACATTGTGTTCAATAATTGGATTTTGGGTAAAGGCTTTTTTATAAGATTTCACCTCGGTCGTGAACTCGTTAAATGGTGTTTTTTTAGCAATTTTCCCCGCTAATTTAACGAAGCAGGTTTTCATCATAAAGGTCCATGATTCAGGTTCGTTTTCAATTTCTGTATAGCGGTAGAGCGCTTCAGGAACATCCTCCCCTAAAAATGTACCGATAAATCCGTTGTCATTTGTTATAAAATAATGACCGTCAAAACGAAGTATACTGGGGTATGCGAGTTGATTTTCTTGTGAGGGGTCTGTGATTTTGTATGGCAGATAGGGTTCTGAATCTACACCAATGATGTGTATCGTTCCAACGGGGAATGAAGCATAAGAACTCCTTACCTGAAAGGCCGCTTCAGCAACTTCAAAAGGTTTTACGTGATGCGTAATATCGACCAGTTGAACTCCTGTTACTTCTTGTAAGAGTTGCCCTTTTACTGAAGCTACATAATAATCTCTCAATCCAATGTCCGAGGTAAGGGTAATGATTTGCATTTTAAGAACGCAATGTTTGAGTTATTTTTTAATTTTACCAAAAGTATAGTTTTTCAACACATTTTTGCCTGATAAATTGATTTTAATTGGATTTAAGTAGTCGGAATATAGAACTTGGTGGGATAAATGCAGCAGCATTTTTTGGGGTAAACAATCAAAATCTAAAGCATTTGAAAAGCTTTTTCCCGAAATTGTCGATTGTTGCACGTGGACACAAGATTACCGTAAAAGGGGAAGAAGAAATAATTGATCAATTTGAACTTAAATTATCCCTCCTCCTTAGGCACTTTGACCGGTTTAATTCACTATCGGAGAATAACATTGATAATTTAATGTTATCGGACGGAGAAAAATTACTTCATACAGACAACGGTTCCGAAACCTTGGTGCACGGTAACGGTGGGGTTAAGATTAAAGCTCGAACTGTAAATCAAAAGAAACTCGTTGATTCCATTCAAAAGAACGATATGGTATTTGCCATCGGTCCTGCAGGTACTGGAAAAACGTATACGGCCGTAGCCTTGGCTGTAAAAGCCTTAAAAGCAAAAGAAGTAAAGCGCATCGTGTTAACTCGCCCGGCAGTTGAAGCCGGTGAGAATCTTGGGTTTCTTCCAGGCGACTTAAAGGAAAAATTGGATCCGTACCTCATGCCTCTGTATGATGCACTTCGAGATATGATACCTCCAGAACGACTAGCCGAAATGATTCAATATGGTGTCATTGAAATTGCTCCATTAGCATTCATGCGCGGAAGGACCTTAGATAAAGCCTTTGTTATTTTAGATGAAGCACAGAATACTACCATAATGCAAATGAAAATGTTTCTGACCCGTATGGGGATGACCGCCAAATTTGTAATCACAGGGGATATGTCGCAAGTAGATTTACCGGGAAAGCAGCGCTCAGGACTTGCCTATGCGACCTCAATCCTGCGTGATGTGGATGGTATTGGAATTATTGAAATGGGACAAAGTGATATCATTCGTCACAAGTTGATTGCAAAAATTATTACTGCTTTTGAACAACAAGAGCACTTAGACAAACAAAAGAAATATGAAAGAGGCACTGAAAAATCATGAGTTTAACTTTACGGGACAAACTGCTGTTTATCATGGAAAAGTAAGGGATGTTTATTCCTTAAATGATGGGCGTTTGATTATGGTTGCTTCAGATCGAATAAGCGCATTTGACCATATTCTACCTCGACCAATACCATTCAAGGGACAGGTATTAAATCAGGTGGCTACCTACTTTTTAAAAGCAACTGCGGACATCGTACCTAATTGGCTCTTGGCCACACCCGATGTTAATGTTTCTGTTGGGGTTGAATGCGAACCAATACGTGTGGAAATGGTAATTCGCGGGTATCTTTCAGGGCATGCGGCGCGAGAATACCACGCGGGTAAACGAATGTTGTGTGGGGTCGAAATGCCAGAGGGCATGAAAGAGAATGATGCCTTTCC
>CANHSL010000032.1 GCA_947463385.1 Flavobacteriales bacterium | reverse complement strand
GGGACAGGAGGAACTTCTCCTTATTCGGGGATTGGCACATATAACGTTCTTGCAGGAACATATACCTACCTTATTACTGACGCAAACAACTGTAGTGCTTCGGTATCCATTCAAGTGAATGAACCAAGTGCGCTTAGCATTTCATTAACAGGAACTAATGTTAGCTGCAACGGCTTAAATAATGGCTCGATCACATCGAATGTATCAGGAGGTACATCGCCGTATAGTTATCTCTGGTCGAATAGCGCATTCACCTCATCCGTTACTAATTTGGCTCCAGGAAATTACAACCTCGTTGTAACAGATGCTAACGGTTGTGCTGCAAACTCCAATGTAACAATTACAGAACCACTGTTATTAACAGCAAATGCAACGCTAAATACTCCAATATTGTGTAATGGAGGACAAGGGGTTGTTAACATATCCGGAAATGGTGGAACCTTACCTTACACTGGAACAGGAAACTTTACCGTTAATTCAGGGTTAGTAAATTATACCATAACCGATGCTAATGGTTGTATTGCCCAAACCTCTATCTTAGTCAATGAACCAAGTCTTTTACAGGCCAACTCTGTGATTTCTCAATCAATCTTATGTAATGGTGGAACAGGACAAATTACCGTAAGCGCTACGGGTGGAACAGGACCTTACACCGGTGTGGGATTACAATCTGTACTTGCCGGCAATTATACATATAGCGTGACTGATGCAAATAGTTGTACAGCAAATACGAGCATTGTTATTAGCGAACCTGCAGCGTTGACTATCACCGTAACTGGAAACAATCCATTATGTAACGGAAGTGGGAATGGATCAGCAAGCGCTCTTGTAACGGGTGGCACTAGCCCCTATACATACAGTTGGTCTAACGGAAACTCAACAAGTACCGCAACAAATTTAAATTCAGGAACCTACACGGTACAGGTTACTGATGCGAATGGATGTGTCATTTCAGGCAGTGTCACCTTAACTCAACCAGGAACACTAAATGCAAACGCGATTATTTCAAGTGCCATCTTATGTAATGGAGGTACGGCTCAAGTATTAGTAAGTGCAAACGGGGGAACTGCACCGTATTCCGGAATAGGTCAATTCAGTGCCTTAGCCGGTAATGCCACCTATACTGTGACTGATGCAAATGGATGTACTGCCACAGCTTCGATTAATGTTTCCCAACCATCTGCCGTAGTTGTAAATGCCGCAATTGCATCGCCAATTGCATGTTTCGGAGGTAACGGAAATATCATTGTAACAGCTGCAGGCGGAACACCTAGCTACACTGGAACGGGCACATACAATGTTTCTGTTGGAACATACACTTACCCTGTAACCGACGCTAATGGTTGTACAAGCAGTGCTACAATCACAATTAATCAACCGAATGCCTTAATAGCCTCTGCCGTAATCAGTTCACCGATTCTCTGTAATGGTGGAAGTGCTTCAATTCTTGTTAGTGCCACCGGTGGCACACCAAACTATACAGGTACAGGAAGTTTCTCCGCATTGGCTGGCGTACAATCTTACACCGTAATTGATGCTAATGGATGTGCCAATACTGCGTCAATTAACGTAGTACAGCCAACGCAATTAAGCAGCGTTATTTCAAGTCAAAACGTAACATGTAATGGATTAAATAATGGTTCTGCCGTGGTAACTGCCAATGGTGGAACACCTAACTACACCTATGCATGGAGCAATGGCGGGTCAAATGCTTCCAATTCAAATTTAGCGCCAGGTACGTATTCCGTAACAGTAACAGACGCAAATGGATGTACGAGCGTTTCCAGTATAGTTATCACACAACCTACGTTACTCACGAGTGCAGTAGTTCAAACGAGTAACATTGCTTGTTTTGGTGGCAGTGGGGCAGTTTTTGTTTCTGCAAACGGAGGAATCGCACCATATGTTGGTATTGGTAACCTACCAGTAGTTGCGGGTAATCAATCCTTTACTATTACCGATGCCAATGGATGTACCTCTACGTCTTCCATATTAATCACGCAACCTACGCAGCTCATCGCTACCGCGACTCAAACAACGCCTGTTCTTTGTTTCGGTGGACAAGCCACGGTTGCCGTAACTGGAATCGGTGGAACAGGAGCATATTCAGGTACAGGGTCCTTTAACTCATTTGCTGGAAATAATTCCTACACGATTCAAGATGCCAACGGATGTACGGCCTCTACCACCTTATTAATTAGTCAACCAACTGCAGTAACAGCAACGTTCAATAATACAAGCGTAACGTGTTTTGGACTGAGTAATGGAAGTTCAACTGCGAGTTTAACTGGCGGTACTCCGGGGTACACCTACCTTTGGAATACAGGTTCAACAACCAATTCCATCAACAACCAACTTGCTGGAAACTATACACTTCAGGTAACGGATGCAAACGGTTGTATTTTCAATTTAAATACAACGATTACTCAACCGGCTCCTATCGTAGCAACGGCTAATGTGATTTTACCAATCGCATGTTTTGGTGGTCAAGCAATCGTTCTTGTGAATGGGGCTGGCGGAACACCAGGATACAGTGGAAATGGTACATTTAATGAATTTGCTGGAACACACACCTATGTACTCATCGACCAAAATGGGTGTATCGATTCTACGACAATTACAGTTACCCAACCCGCCGCCTTTACTGCGGTTGCAAGTATTACTTCACCTATCGCATGTAGTGGAGGACAAGCAACTGTTGTTGTAAGTGCAAATGGTGGCGTTGCTCCGTTCAGCGGTACAGGTACCTTTACTGTAAGTGCTGGATCGTACACCTATACATTAATTGATGCCAATGGATGTGTAGCCACTACTACCATTAATGTAACCCAACCAACTCCCCTTGTATTGAGTGCAACCATAGTAAATCCAATTCTTTGCCATGGGGATAGTGCTTTGGTGAGCATTGGAGCAAATGGAGGAACACCGGCTTATTCAGGAACGGGTAATTACTTGGTTCCAGCAGGGAATTATTCATATATCGTATCAGACCTCAATGGATGTAATAATACCATCGGTATTCAGGTTACCCAACCTACCCTACTTACGAGCTCGGTTGCTAGCACAAACATCTCATGTAATGGGGCTAACGATGGTAGCGCAATTGTCTTTTATTCTGGAGGAACAGCACCATTATCCCCACTTTGGTCTACCGGTGCTACAAGCAACAGCATAAATAATCTAGCTCCTGGGAATTATAGTGTAACAATTACCGATGCTAATGGATGTCAAAATGTTCACAACCTGACGATTACACAACCCAATGTATTACTTGCATCTGCAATTCAAACAGTTCCAATAGCTTGCTTTAATGGAAATGCTACTGTGGTAGTTAGTGCAACAGGCGGTACGAACCCATACAGTGGGGTAGGAACTTTCTTCCCAACTGCTGGAGTATATAACTATGTGGTAAGCGACGCTCAAGGGTGCTCAGACACTGCAACGATCACGATATTACAACCTACGGCATTAACTGCTGTGGCAACCATTGTAAATCCAATCGCGTGTTTTGGAGGCCAAGCTACCGTTAATATTTCAGCTAGTGGTGGTGTTGCGCCATATGTTGGAACTGGAAACATAAATGTTTCTACTGGGAATCAATCGTTTACCGTTACAGATGCCAATGGTTGTTCATTTGTCATCAACTTGTTTATTAACCAACCTACACAGTTGCTTACAAGTATAAGCAGTCAAAATGTAAGCTGTTTTAATGCAGGCAATGGAAGCGCAACGGTTACCGCAATTGGAGGAACTCCAGGCTATCAATATTTATGGTCGAACACAGATACCACCGCAAGCACTACGAATTTAGTCCCAGGCTTATATTCTGTTGTTGTTACAGATACCAATGGGTGCCAAAGCACAAACCAAGTTACCATTACGCAACCAAGTCAATTAATTTCTAGCTCAAGCATTAGTTCGCCTGTTTTCTGTTTTGGTGGAAATGCAACAGTGGTTATTAGTGCTGTTGGAGGAACCCAACCTTATTCAGGAACTGGTTCATTCCTACAAAGCGCAGGTACACAGACATACTATGTGACCGATGCCAATGGATGTCTAGATTCTACCACGATTACAGTAAATCAACCCAATCAGCTAATTGCAATCGCAAATCAAACTACTAATGTGCTTTGTTTTGGGGGTACAGCAACGGTTGCTATTACATCCACAGGAGGAACGCCTTCAATCTCAGGAACAGGAAACTTCACCGTATCTGCCGGTTGGAATAATTTTACCGTAACTGATACTTATGGTTGCCAAGATACCACCTCAATCTTTATTAGTCAACCTACCTTATTAGTTGCCAATGCAACCCTAGTTTCTCCGGTACTTTGTAACGGTGGAACAGCAGTAATAAACATTAGTGCTTCAGGCGGTACGCCAGGGTATATCGGACAAGGAAACCTTACCGTAATCGCTGGAACGTACACGTATAATGTTTCTGACACCAATGGGTGTACCGCGAGTACAACAATAACCATTACTCAACCGAATACGCTTCAGGCAGTAGCCAATATAACATCACCAATTGTTTGTAATGCAGGAACTGGTGTAATAACCATTACAGGTATTGGAGGTACAGCTCCATACACAGGTACCGGATCCTTCACCGTACCGGCCGGAACATATACCTACCCAATAACCGATGCAAACGGATGTACGTCTTCAGTGAGTATCACAATTAATCAACCACCGGTACTTACCGTGAGTTTAACCCAAATAAATGTAAACTGTAATGGTTTTGCTACTGGATCAATTACAGCTAATCCAGCGGGAGGACAAGGACCTTATACATACCAATGGAGCAATAACCAAGTTAGCCAAACAGTAAGCAACCTACTTGCCGGAAGCTATAACGTTCTTGTTACAGACAACCTTGGATGTACGGTATCAGCTACCGCTACGATAACACAACCTCAAGCGCCAATTTTACTTCAAGAATCGCACGTGAATGTATTGTGTTTTGGTAATAATACCGGATCGATTAACCTTTCTGTAAGTGGGGGCACCTCTCCGTATACCTACAGTTGGAGCAATAGTGCTACCACCCAAGATATTCAAAACTTAATTGCAGGAATTTACAACGTATCGGTAACGGATGCCAATGGATGTATCGCTGTTATGAGCATCAACGTAACTCAACCTGCCTTCCCATTAACTGTAGGCTACACGGTGACCAACGTTTCTTGTTTTGGATATACAGACGGAGCGATCGATGTTACTCCTCAGGGCGGGACAGGACCTTTCACCTATTTTTGGACCACGGGGCAATTTACCCAAGATTTGAATAACATTCCTCCAGGACAATATATCATCGCAATAACGGATGCGAATAACTGTGTAAGTGCTGCTCAAATAACTGTTACCCAACCATTAGCACCATTAAGTGCTACCATAACACAAGTACCGGTAAGTTGTTATGGATATAACGATGGACAGCTCACTGCAAATACCATTGGCGGTACGGCTCCATACAGTTATGTTTGGACACCTACAGGTCAAACGGGGAGCATTGCAAGCGCATTGGCCTCAGGAAATTATATTGTGAATATAACAGATGCCAATGGATGTACCGCTACAGCAACCGATGTGTTGACCACACCTCCTCCATTTATTGCCTCATTTACAGTAAGTGATAATATTGTATGTTTACCATCAACGGTAACCTTTACAAATTCAAGCATAGGTAATTTTTCAACGGCATTATGGACTTTCTCAAATGGTTTAACGTATTCAGCGAATCAATTTAATGTGGACTTTAACACCATTGGTTGTGTAGATGTTACCCTATTAATAACGAATACCAATGGATGTACAGCAGATACGACCATTTCAAACGCAGTTTGTGTAGTGCCTGGACCAACCGCTGCCTTTACTACCGCTTCACCTGATATTGACTTTGTAACAGGTGGAATTGACTTCATAAACAACTCACAAAATTATACTGGATCCTTATGGCAGTTTGGTGATGGAGGTTCATCTACACAGGATAATCCAAGTTACTTTTATCCAGCGTCTACCATTGCTGATTACAATGTGATGTTGGTTGTATACGATGCCAATGGATGCGCAGATACTGCGTATAATGTAGTTCAAAGCAACGATGTAGTTCGATTAACGGTACCTAACGCATTTACGCCGAATGGGGACGGATTAAACGATGTCTTTACCCCAGTAATAAGTAATTCTGACCAAGTGAAATATTATCGATTTGAGGTTTACAACCGTTGGGGACAACTCATCTTTGAAAGTAATAAACCAGGTGAAGGTTGGGATGGAAAATTCAAAGGCAAGTTAAGCCAGTTCGGAGCCTACAATTGGAAAGTAAGTTATGATGTCCCTAATCAAGATTCAATCAATGCAAATGGACATGTAACGCTAGTCAAATAACCGCTCCTTATATAAAAATCGTTTTTGAATTGATTCGAAAGGCCGATAAATATAATAGACGTTACCGCGGTGAATGCGAATTTTTTCAACGTATTTATGATACAATCGATGTTTACTATGGATTTGACCGGTAGTTAAATCGATTTTACCTAACATAGAAATTCCATCTTTTTCGAATAAGGCATAAAGTGCTTGCGTTGATTCATCCTTAAGAATGACACGCTTCCAACCCGTTTTATCCTTGTGATAGTGAAACAATAAGGGGGTTCGTCTACTCACTTCACCCATTGGGGTATAGACTGTCATTTGATCGGATTGAAAATCTAATACATAAATACTATCTTGAATTTTAAACAGGGGGGCAAATGGAACTTTATAGTAAATAGATTGGGTAAAATAATTTGCACCAACCCATATTTGCGCGTCTACGCCTGTTTCTATTTCCTTTTGTTTAGCCCACAAGCGCGTCCGAACATCAACCCATTTGTATTCTGAACGGTACAATTCCATCATCAATGGATCTTCAATATGAATAATTTTACGGTAGCTGGAATCGATTTGATCTAAAGCGAAATAATCAAATGCAGGATAATACATATTAAAATTCGAGAAAAACAACTTACTCGTCGTTGTATCCACAATAGGAAGGACATAGTCAAGGAAATAATCCTTTGGAATTGAAAATAAGGCTAAAGAATCATTCTTGTACGATATATGATACACCTCTTCTTGGCAAATCACATGAATATTGTCTCGGTAATCTTTTATCAAATTAATCCCTATTCCATGGATTGAAAGGCTATCTTTTACGTTGATTCCATCATACCACAAAATTGCATTGTTGTGTCCCGATCGTTTGGGATACACGAGCAACATATAATCTCCGGAATCGGTGACTTCAAAATCCGCAACGTGAAATTCTGTAGACTTAAAAACCGTATCAGGAATACCCGGCGGCTTTACAACAACTTGGTCCATCGATTGGCTTTTTATCGGCTTTAGAACCAATTTAATGAACAAGGTATCTGAGGTATTTCTAACGGACTGATGCCTGTAGCTCAAGGGTTCATACATGGGATGCTCACTACTTATGTAGAATAGTTCTTTTGTATCCAATATCACGAATTGAGCAAGGCCCGCAACATTCGACTTACACGTTTGAATGGAATCTTGAAGACTAAGTGCTAAATATACATTCGCTATGGGTTCGAGGGAATTTCTATCAATACAGGAAACCCTTACCACGGATTGCGCATAGGCAGTCGTAATAAAAAACCAAGAAACAAGTGGTAGTAATAGCTTCAATATGCTCGTTTGTATTGACAAACGCTAAACTAGAAAGATTAAAACACTAAACGAAAAAATTCCAACCGAAGGTATCCTCAACCTTGCCAATTTTCAGGGCATCCAAGTGTTCTTTTATTCGATTTGAGAGGGTTCGATTCTCCATAGCTGGCAACTTAAATACCTCGTCTTTATAACCGATTATATCAATTTGCGCCAAGGTAGCCGCGGTTCCTGCACCAAAGGCATCTTGCATCGTACCATCACGTAATGCTTGAATCACTTCTTCAACACTTACTTTACGCTCCTCTACTGCAATCCCCCAACTACTGGCTAATTCAAGAATGGATCGTTTCGTGATTCCCCTTAATATAGTGTCTTGCTCTTCGGATGGGGTAATTAAGGTGTCATTAATTTGGAAAACAATGTTCATGGTTCCAGATTCCTCAATGTATTTATGCTCTTTGGCATCGGTCCAAACCAATTGGTGAAAATTATGATCTTGCGCTTGTTTTGCTGGATATAAACTTGCTCCGTAGTTCCCTGCCGCTTTGGCTCGTCCTACCCCGCCTTGAGCCGCCCGGGTATAGTACGATTCAATTTTAACACGCACAGGCTCCGAATAGTAATTTCCTACCGGAGAAAGTAATATCATAAACTTGTACGTTTCCGAAGGTTTGATACCTACCCATGCGTCGGTAGCAAACATGAATGGGCGGATATACAAGGAATAACCGGGTTTGTTTGGAACCCAATTTGAATCAATAGCTACAAGTTTTCTAACGCATTCAACAAATAACGCTTCAGGAACCTCAGGCATGCACATCCGAATTGCCGATTCATTAAATCGCTTAGCGTTCATGTTTGGACGAAAAACGGAAAGTCTTCCATCCTCATGTTTATAGGCTTTTAATCCTTCAAAAATGCTTTGACCATAATGAATAGCTGACATCGCAGGATGCATCGGGATGTCTTGAAAAGGCATGATTTTGGGGTTTTCCCAACGCCCATCTGCATATTCCATTAATAACATATGGTCGGTAAACACCCGACCAAAGGGAAGGTTATCCCAATCCACACGGTTAACTGCAGAATCTTTGCATTGCTCCACTGAAATCGTAAGTTCCGATATTGCCATCCTTCAAAAATTGAATGCGAATATACACCGAATTAACATGGCGAACAACTAATTTTAAGTGAGACAAGGTAATAAATGTTACATTTACTCGTCTTTTCACCCATGCAAAAAAATCCGTTAGACATTCTATCAACCTATTGGGGGTTCACTTCATTCCGTCCAACCCAAGAGCCAATAATTCAAGCGGCGTTAGACAATACGGATGTTCTTGCATTACTTCCCACGGGTGGAGGAAAATCAATTTGCTTTCAGGTTCCAGGATTAGTTAAAGGTGGCCTTACCATCGTTATATCCCCGCTTATTGCACTCATGGATGACCAAGTTAAGTCACTAAAATCCAAAGGCATTAAAGCTACCGCCGTAACCAGTGCTATGGGTTTTAGAGAAATTGATATTCTATTGAATAATGCCGCACTTGGAGCATTTGACTTTCTTTATGTCTCTCCTGAACGCATTCAAACGCCACTTTTCAAAGAACGATTTAAGCAAATGCCTGTCCACTTAATCGTGGTTGATGAAGCGCATTGCATTTCAGAATGGGGTCATGATTTCCGCCCCTCCTATCTAAACATTCAGAGTTTACGCGACGCTAGACCAACGATACCCATCATTGCGCTAACGGCGACTGCAACGGAACGCGTTAAAGAAGATATCATTGAGGCCTTAG
Organism: Flavobacteriales bacterium; assembly: GCA_947463385.1. Classification (GTDB taxonomy): domain Bacteria; phylum Bacteroidota; class Bacteroidia; order Flavobacteriales_D; family Crocinitomicaceae; genus UBA952. Next base: position 14,903 of record CANHSL010000032.1, on the reverse strand, counting down.
CGCTGAACAATCCCTACATCCATGAAGTTAGTTTCTATCGTGAAAATTTAAGCTATGAAGTGGTGCGAACGCCTAATAAAATGGGCAGTATTATTGCCTATTGCAATGGTAAGGATCACATGACCGGTATTGTATATTGTTCGACACGTAAAGCGGTTAAAGAATTAGCCAAAGTTTTCATGTCGAATAAACTAAATGCAAGTATGTATCACGGCGGGATGAGCCCAGAAGAGCGAAGTTCTTCGTTAAATCAATGGATGGCTGGGGTTACCCCGATTATGATTGCTACAAACGCATTTGGTATGGGAATAGATAAACCCAATGTGCGTTATGTACTTCATTATGATTTCCCAGAAAACTTGGAATCGTATGTGCAAGAAGCTGGACGTGGTGGCCGAGACGGACTCCAAGCACGTTCTATTGTGTTTATTGATGGAACAGAAAGTGAATCTTACCATAAGAGATTCCAATTAAAGTTTCCTCCAATTCAACAAATTAAATCATGTTATGAGCACCTGTTGAGTTATTTAAGAATTGCCATCGGATCTGGAAAAAATGAAACGTATCCAATTGACCTCAACCTTCTTGCTCAAGAACTTTCGATCAGTTACATTGAACTGTATAATGTCATTAAAATACTTGAACTAAATCAAGAATTGCATTTCAATGAATCCACATTCCAAGCGCCGAGGGTAAGGCTGTTAGTCCATGGACTAGATTTATATAATTTCCAAATAAAATATCCTGAAACGCATCCTGTTATACAAATAATTGAACGAATTACAGGCCAAGATGAGTTGCATGCAGCAACATTCCAAGGAAATAAAGCCGCCAGTATTTTAAAAATCTCTGAACAACGACTCAATGAACTACTAACCTTTCTCGATTTGAATGGCATCATTGAATATTCACCTGCTATACATCTTCCAACGGTAACTTTTCTTAATGAACGAAGACCGAATGATTATTTCCAATTGTCTTATGAATCCTACACAAAACGAAAGGAATTAGCCCAATTAAAACTTGATTCTGTTAGCTCATATCTGAGTTCAACACGTTGTCGATCACAGCACATTTTGGCGTATTTCGGACAAGAATCCGAACGGTGTATGGTGTGTGATGTTTGTCAGAAAGAAAATATTCCAATTGAGCGGACCGAAGAATTTATACTCGAAGCATTAAGTATTCCACTCGGATACTTAGAATTAATCGAACGCATCCCTTTGCCTGATGAAGATTTAAAGCATGTAATTCGAGACATGCAATTAACTCAGAAAATCCAACTTATCGACGGAAAATTCTACCGTTAAGTAATACCCTTTAATGCATAACTTGTTCCCTAGAATCCTTGGGCCTGAGCATATCCTGCCCCTACTTTTTTTCGCAGTCTTCATTGGACATGATGTGATGCCTGCACGAACACTTTCTTGGCCATCAACAATGGTCGTCTGCTTGTTAATCCTAGGTGCGATTATCTATTTGAAGCACAAGTTTCACAGTACTCCATTTCTTTTTAGCATCGCTTGCTTTCATATGTTCCTTGGGTTTATTTCACATGAAGCTAGCCCTGAAATTCCGGAGAAATCAAACCACGTTTTTCTGATTCGGGAAATCAAAGAAGGTACAAACAAGCGAATAAAAGCGATAGCAGAGATACATCGAATAGCACACCGTTCAATTTATTCAGTTAAGGAAAAAACCATTTGTTATTTTGATTCAACCAAAAAAATCCATCGAGGGGACTTAATCTTTACGGACGCACCCATTGAACGCATTGTGAATAGCGAAAACCCTGGAAGCTTTGACATGGAAAATTACTTTGCCACCAAAGGAATTCATACCCAATGTAACATAGGAAAAGCTTTTATATCAATCGGACACCTTACTTCTTGGGAAGATTGGATGTTCCAGTTAAGAGTATGGTTTAACAGGTCATTTGAACACCATCTAAATGGCGAAGAACTAGGCTTGGCTAAAGCACTCCTATTAGGAAACACAAGCGAAGTGAGCGATGAAACTAAACAATCTTTTGCTGCAACCGGTGCAATACATGTACTCGCTGTTTCAGGAATGCACATTGCCTTATTTGCAGAATTAATACTCTTGAGTTTTGGATTCTTACCCCGCGTTATTCGCAAATCTTGGGCGATTATGTTCGCGCTCATCATACTTTGGTGTTATGCTGGGTTAACGGGATTCTCCCCTTCGGTTATTCGTGCGGTAACGATGTTCACCCTAGTAAACCTCGGAAAAGTATTTCAACGCTCAGGAAATCCGAATTACATCCTACTTTGGTGTGGCTTTTTAATGTACCTCTTCGACCCCGAATGCCTATACGATATTGGTTTCCAATTATCCTTCGCCGCTGTTTTTGGCATTCAAACATATAAAGATCGAATTGCATCCTGGTGGACCCCTTCTTCAAAACTCCTTAAATTCGTTTGGGAGCACTCATCCGTAGCGTTAGCCGCGCAATTATTCACCGTTCCACTAATACTCTATTATTTCCATAGTTTTCCAAATTATTTCCTGATTGCAAATCTTGGAATAGTGGTCCTTTCGGGACTCGCCATGTACCTTGGTTTTGCATTCCTTTTATTGGGTTGGATTCCGCTTATTGGTACTGTATTAGGCTATATTTTCAGCCTTTCTCTTCGCCTTATGAACGTTTTTATTGGTTGCATTGCCGAGATTCCAGGCGCTGTGGAAGGGGGGTTTTCCTTGCAATTATGGACACTTATATTCTTATTTATTGTCCTTTTATGGATGCTTCACGGTAAAGCATCTTTATGGAAAAAATGCGCGATTGGAGTGATCGTATTGGCAGGACTAAGTTATAGCCGATATCAATATCAAATGGAATCGCATCTTATGATTTTACAAGCAAAACGTCCGATATTGCTTTATAAGCGCAAAACGCATGTCACCCTATTTTGTAGTCCTATCAACACCTCAACAAGCAGGAAGCGTATCCTGTCGGATTATCAAAAAATATATCCGTTTAACACCCTGGAAACACACGTATTAACAAACAATTCAACGATAAAAGTTAAGAACAGCGAAATTCAAGTTTACTCAAACCACTTGACAGTACGTGGTAAGGCTCATTATCGGATTGACTTTCAATCGAATCGAACATGGATACTGCGTACAGCATCCAAAAAAGCGCAATTAATTAGGGCAGGAAGTAAGCTGGCTTATTAGTTACCTGCTCCCGTCATTGTTAGTATATAATTAACCGCTTTAGCTGCATTCACAAATCCCCCGGTAATGCAAAGTTGATTCATTTTAAGTTTCTTTTTACTTCCTGGAATCCGAACTTTCTTTTTATACGGGGTGGTTGTTTTCATCAATACCTCTTTGACTTGAACTGCTGTCAAGGTTGGAAAATAACTTCGGATTAATGCCGCTACCCCAGCGGTTGCAGGACAAGCCATTGACGTACCCGAAGCATCTTCATATTTACCATCCGGAACGGTTGAATAAATATCTACCCCAGGCGCAAAAAAATCAACACTGGTCGCACCATAATTAGAAAATTCGGCAAGAATTTGCTTAGGTTTTCTTGATGCACCGGATGCACCCACGTCAATCCAATTTGGAAACGTAGTTCCTGATCTCGCTATGCGTGTGGGGTAAGAATCCTCTATGTCCTTGTCTTTCGCGTCATTACCGGCGGCATGAATCAAGAGTACATCGTGATCCATCGCATACTTTACCGCTTCGTCCACATAATCCTTGTGAAGTACATAATATTTGCCAAACGACATATTAATCACTTTTGCCCCATTATCTACAGCATATCGTATCGCATTGGCTACGTCTTTGTCTCGCTCATCTCCGTTCGGTACAGCTCGAAGCACCATGATTTTGGCATTGTTAGCTACTCCGTCGATTCCGATCCCATTGCCTCTCGTTCCAGCAATAATTCCAGAAACGTGCGTTCCGTGCATGGCTTCAGGCCCTTCGTAACGGTTGCAACCATAAATTCGTTGAGATAAATTATTCGGATCGTCGCCAACGATACTCGCTCGCACACTATCGGCATCAATGGAAGCCATCTTCACTTGCCCTTCAAACATCGTGAGTGCACCTGAAATCTCATGATCCAATTGTTCCGGTGTTAATGAAATAAAGAATAACTTGCTTCGGCTTTGAATTCTCTTTTCTTGCTCGTTCTGAGGCACGTAGTTAGCATTCGTCTCTTTTGAAAACACGCCATTTGAAGCATCTTTCACATGCTGGATATAATCAGCAAGCATTTTAATGTTTTGGTAAGTCGCCGCATTCTTTGATACTTCTTCTTCGTATTTTTTCTTTTGAATTTGGTATTTCTCAAAACGCGCCTTGTCTACCGAGGCAATTTCATCCGCACGCTTGTCACCAAAATACTTTCTATCAATAAATACCAATCGTTTTAACTCGCTGGCCTCGTCTTCAATATCCTCAGTCGGTCCACCAAGGAAAGACCATCCATTTACATCATCCACGTAGCCATTGTTATCATCGTCTTTTCCATTTCCTGGGATTTCATCTTCATTAACCCAAATCACATCTTTCAAATCTTCGTGATCGGTCTCAACGCCACTATCGATTACTGCAACAATTACAGGGATTGACTTTTTACCCGTAAGAATTTCATAAGCCTCATTGGCCGCGGTTCCGTATACTTTATCTTTTTTGGGACTTTTCAAATACCAATTAATTTCTTCCTTTGGCTGAGCTAATCCAGATGAAATCGTAAGAACCAATAAGGTTAAAACGCTTAATATTTTCTTCATGTGTTTGAGTTTTAGTCGGCGAAGATAAGAAATTCCTATAATTAATTTTGATAAACATATAAAGGATATTTAATCGGGATAAGCCAACAATTATCTTAATTTTGTATCGAAAAAATCAAACAAATGATACAAGAAACACAATGCTTAATCATCGGTTCTGGTCCTGCAGGTTACACGGCGGCAATTTATGCAGCGCGCGCAGACATGAAGCCGCTTATGTATGAAGGCCTTCAACCTGGAGGACAATTAACCACCACAAATGAAGTTGAAAATTTTCCTGGATATCCTCACGGTGTTAGTGGTCCAGAAATGATGGTTCAACTCAAAGAACAAGCGCTTCGATTTGAAACTGATATCCGTTCGGGATTTATCACGAAGGTAGATTTTTCAGGTGGAATCCATAAATGTTGGGCTGATGATGGTACAGAAATTCACGCAAAAACTGTAATTATTGCTACGGGAGCCTCTGCAAAATATATTGGACTAGAAAGCGAACAAAAATATCTTCAAACGGGAGGTGGTGTATCCGCTTGTGCCGTATGTGATGGGTTTTTCTATCGTGGACAAGAAACAGTAATTGTTGGCGCTGGTGATTCTGCCTGTGAAGAGGCGCATTACCTATCAAAACTATGCACAAAAGTTACGATGTTAGTTCGTAAAGATGAGTTCAGAGCATCTAAAATCATGGCCGAACGTGTGAAAAACACACCGAACATTGAGATCTTGTTCAATACGGAAACGGAGGAAGTATTAGGAGATGGTCAGCTTGTAACGGGAGTAAGAGTTAAAAATTCAGCAACGGGAGAAGTAAAGGAAATTCCATGCACGGGATTTTTTGTTGCGATAGGTCACAAACCAAACACCGATATTTTCAAAGATTTCATTCATTTGGATGAAACGGGTTATATCAAATATGAGCAATTAGGAACGTCAAAAACAAATGTTTCTGGGGTTTTTGTTGCAGGTGATGCAGCCGATAAAACATACCGTCAAGCCATTACTGCTGCGGGCACCGGGTGCATGGCGGCCTTGGATGCGGAACGTTACTTGGCAAGTCAGCATTAACTTTTAACCAATTAAGCACATAAAGGGACAGCTAGGCTGTCCTTTTTCATTTCTACCCGGTTGATTTTTCGAATAAAAATCACACCTTTTTGTGCAATTAATTCAAATTATAGTGTGGCTAATCCAACGAAAAAAGTAAATTTGCTCGCGAATAAAACTAAACATCCGAAATCATGGATACAAGTTCAAACATAAACTACCTTCCGCTTCTAATGCAAGTAGCTGTAGCAGCGGGTTTTGTAGTTTTTACCCTAGTGGCAACCCATTTGTTAAGCCCTCGAGTAAAAACAAAACGTAAAGAAGAGAATTTTGAGTGTGGAATTGAATCCCAAGGTAATGCGAGATTCCCCGTATCTATCCGCTATTTTATGACAGCAATTCTTTTTGTTTTATTCGATGTAGAAGTTATATTCTTTTACCCGTACGCAGTTAATTTTCATCAACTAAAACTAGAAGGGCTTTTAGCTGTTGTATTGTTTGTAGCCTTCTTTTTGGTAGGCTTTATTTACGTTCGTAAAAAAGGAGCATTAGAATGGGAAAAATAGAAGACTTAGAAGTAATAAATGGGGAAGGTTATCAGCTAACCACCCTTGACAAAGCCGTTGCCTTAGCGCGAGCTAATTCTGTTTGGCCGCTTCCGTTTGCAACCTCATGTTGCGGCATCGAATTCATGGCAACGATGGGATCAATGTATGATTTATCGCGATTTGGAATGGAGCGCATGAGCTTTACTCCCCGACAATCCGACCTCTTGATTGTTGCAGGTACCATTTCCAAGAAATTAGCCCCTGTACTCCAAAAAGTATATGAGCAAATGGCAGAACCTAAATGGGTGCTTTCCGTTGGTGCTTGCGCTTCCTCCGGTGGGATTTTCGATACGTACAGCGTACTCCAAGGCATTGATCGAATTATCCCAGTAGACGTTTACGTACCGGGATGTCCTCCAAGACCAGAACAAATTATTGATGGTGTAATGAACATTCACAGACTCGTCAAACATGAACCCATGCGCAGACGATACAGCGAGGAATACCGTCATTTACTAGGGAATTATGAAATCGAAGTAACCAATGCCGACAATGACAAATAACACACTACTCGACGCATTGCAAGTCCAACTTGGATCCAAAATTATCACTTCAGAAGTGCTTTACGATACGCTTGTTATTGAAATCTCACCTGCTGAAGCGTTTGGAGTTATTGAACTTTTAAAGAACGATGCTGACCTTTCTTTTAATTTCTTAACCTTGATTGGCGCTGTTCATTATCCAGAGGAAAAAGGAAGAGAACTATGTGTAGTTTATCACATGCACAGCTGGAAAAATGCCATTCGTCTTCGCATCAAATGTTACCTTTCACAAGAGAATCCAAGCATTAAAAGTTTAACCCCCTTGTTTGATGGGGCAAACTGGCAAGAACGAGAAACATTCGATTTTTTCGGAGTTAATTTCGAAGGGCATCCAAACATGACGCGCATACTGAATATGGATGAGATGGATTACCACCCCATGTTAAAACAGTATCACCTTGAGGACGGAACAAGAGAAGATAAAGATGACCGATTTTTTGGACGTTAATTGTTGAATGATGGAACAAACAGACAATCTTATTAAACTTTCGAATGGCCAAGTGCTTTCTAAAGAAACCATTGATGGCGATATAGCAACCATAAATTTTGGTCCTACCCACCCTGCTACCCATGGTATTTTTCAAAATATTTTAACCGTTGATGGCGAGAAAATCCTAACCTCTGTTCAAACCGTCGGATATATACATCGGGCGTTTGAAAAATTAGCAGAACGCCGACCTTACAATCAAATCACGCCGATTACTGACCGTTTAAATTATTGTTCATCTCCGATCAATAATCTCGGCTGGCACATGACCGTTGAAAAATTACTTCAAGTAGAAGTTCCAAAACGCGTTCAATATATGCGTGTCATTATTATGGAATTAGCACGTATTGCTGACCATTTAATATGTGATTCGATTATTGGTGTAGATACGGGTGCTTTGACAAGTTTTTTTTACCCGTTTTCAGAGCGTGAAAAAATATACGAACTTTATGAGGAAATGTGTGGGGCTCGACTCACAACCAACATCGGTCGTATTGGAGGATTCGACAAAGATTTTACTCCGGTTTTTCATCAAAAATTAAAAGAATTCTTAAAAACCTTTCCTAAGGCTTTTGAAGAGTGGAACGGAATGCTAGAACGCAACCGTATTTTTATGGATCGTACCAAAGGGGCGGGTCCGATTTCTGCAGAACGTGCTTTAGCCTACGGATTTACCGGACCAAACCTCCGAGCTGCCGGCGTAGATTACGACGTTAGGGTGATGCATCCCTATTCATCTTATGAAGATTTCGATTTCACCATTCCAGTTGGTGTAAATGGTGACACCTATGACCGCTTTATGGTACGTCAAGAAGAAATCCGCCAGAGTTTACGAATTATCCACCAAGCATATAACAACCTGCCCGAAGGGCCATTCCATGCCGACATTCCTGAGTTTTTCTTACCAGAAAAGAAGGATGTATACAACAACATGGAAGCCTTGATTTATCATTTCAAAATTGTCATGGGTGAAAGCGATGTACCAGTTGGAGAAGTGTTTCACAGCGTGGAAGGCGGAAATGGAGAATTGGGTTATTATCTGATTAGCGACGGCGGAAGAGCACCTTACCGATTACAATTTAGAAGACCTTGTTTTATTTATTATCAAGCCTACCCTGAGATGATTTCAGGAGCGAACATTAGCGATGCGGTCATTACCTTAAGTAGCATCAATGTGATTGCAGGCGAATTAGATGCATAAGATATGAGCCATACCTCACAACCCGTATTTGACCCCAATGAAGTTGTTGTATTTTCAGACTCCGTGATACAACAAATGAATGAGGTAGTTAAAAAATTCCCTCAGGATAAAGAAAAGAGTGCCCTTATTCGAATTCTACACATCGCCCAAGCTGAATATGGTTGGTTAAGTGTTCTTGTAATGAATAAAATTGCCGAATTCCTGAAGATTCAATCCATTGAAGTATATGAGGTAGCTACATTCTATACCATGTTCCACCTACAACCCGTTGGAAAACATGTATTGGAAGTTTGTCGCACCGGACCCTGTATGCTTGTAGGAAGTGATCAATTAATTGAGCACATGGAAAACAAATTAAATATTAAGGTGGGAGAAACTACGTCAGACGGTATGTTTACCCTAAAAACAGCTGAATGCCTTGGAGGCTGTGGATATGGTCCCCTACTTCAATGTCGAAATAAATACCACGAGCATTTATCCATAGAAAAAGTAGATGCATTAATTGAACAATACCGAAACGGTGAAATCCAGTAAGCCCGATTGATATGAAAAACAGAAGATTGTTATTAGAACATGTGGATGTTCCTGGAATCGACGGAATCGATGTATATGTCAAACAAGGCGGATATGCTTCTCTTGAGAAAGCCCTAAAAAAGATGTCCCCTGAAGATGTCGTAGAAGAAGTTAAAAAATCTGGATTGCGCGGACGCGGAGGCGCTGGTTTCCCAACGGGAATGAAATGGTCCTTCCTTGCTAAACCAGAAGGTGTTCCAAGATATTTAGTATGTAATGCGGATGAATCTGAACCCGGTACATTCAAGGATCGCTATTTAATGGAAAAAATTCCGCATCTATTGATTGAAGGCATGATTTTATCTTCATTTGCCTTAGGTGCAAATCAATCCTACATATATATTCGTGGTGAATTCATGTACGTATTGAATATTCTCGAAAAAGCGATTGCTGAAGCCTATGCCAAAGGATATTTAGGAAAGAATATTCTTGGAAGTGGCTACGATTTAGATCTAGTGGTAACTCCAGGTGGAGGTGCCTACATTTGTGGAGAAGAAACTGCATTGTTAGAATCCCTTGAAGGAAAACGTGGAAACCCACGCATTAAACCTCCGTTCCCTGCCGTAAAAGGTCTTTGGGGCTGTCCGACCGTTGTTAATAATGTAGAATCAATCGCAGCTGTTGTGCCAATCGTGCGCGATGGTGGTGATGCCTATGCAGCAATTGGAATTGGCAGAAGTACCGGGACAAAATTAATTTCTGCCTGTGGTAATTTGGCACGACCGGGTGTCTATGAAATCGATTTAGGCTTAAGTGTGGAAGAATTCATATACGGCGACGATTATTGCCGAGGAATTGCAAACGGTAAACAATTGAAAGCCTGTGTTCCTGGAGGATCATCTGTTCCAATTTTACCCCATTTTCTAGTAACTAAAACAGCCACAGGAGAAGATCGCTTAATGACCTATGAAAGTTTGGCTGAAGGTGGATTCGCAAGTGGATCAATGCTTGGTTCCGGTGGATTTATCGTATTCGATGAGGATCAATGCATCGTAAGAAATACATGGAACTTTGCTCGATTCTATGCCCACGAATCATGTGGACAATGTTCACCTTGCCGTGAAGGTACAGGATGGATGGAAAAAGTATTGTCTCGGATAGAACACGGACAAGGCCACATGCATGACATCGACTTACTCGCTGACATAAATAAGAAAATTGAAGGAAATACAATTTGTCCTTTAGGTGATGCTGCCGCATGGCCCGTAGCTGCTGCAATTCATCATTTCAGGGAAGAATTCGAATGGCACATTAAGCATCCTTCGGAGGCTCAGACAAGAAACTATGGTTTAATTCAGCAACCAGTGGTTGCCTAACGTATTGATGATGGTAAAAGTAACAATCGACGGAATAGAGGTTGAAGTAGAACCAGGAACGAGCATCTTAAATGCTGCCCGTAAAATCGGTGGTGATGCAGTTCCACCAGCCATGTGCTACTACAGTAAACTTCCAGGAACGGGCGGTAAATGCCGTACATGTTTAGTAGAAGTTGCTGCCGGCTCTGCAGCAGATCCTCGACCTATGCCAAAATTGGTTGCATCCTGCTCTACCCCTGTCCAAGACGGAATGGTAGTAAACAATAAGACGAGTGAACGTGTACACAACAACCGAGGCGGCGTCGTTGAATTCCTACTTGCAAATCATCCCTTAGATTGTCCAATTTGCGATCAAGCGGGTGAATGCCACTTGCAAGATTTAGGATATGAGCACGGAAGTGCTAAAACGCGCTATGAGGAAGAGCGTAGAACCTTCGACCCTATTGACATTGGAAACAAAATCAAATTACACATGAACCGATGCATTCTTTGTTATCGGTGTGTTTTTGTGGCGAATCAATTAACAGAAAATCGGGTGCATGGCGTACTTCATCGCGGAGAACACGCTGAAATTTCAACCTTCATAGAACAAGCAGTTGAAAACGACTTCTCTGGAAATATGATTGATGTTTGTCCGGTTGGTGCTCTAACAGATAGAACCTTTCGATTTAAAAGCCGCGTGTGGTTTTTAAAACCGATGGAAGCGGAAAGATCGTGTACCAAGTGTTGCGGAAAAGCCGTGGTTTGGATGTTTGGCAATGACATTTACCGAGTTACTGCACGTAAAGATAAATACGGCGAAGTAGAAGACATTGACGGTAAGACAGCATGGTTATGTAATGATTGTAGATTTGAACATAAAAGTGCGAATGATTGGAATATTGCTGGACCACGCGTGATTAATCGCCATTCGGTAATCTCACAAGGGAAATATGCCACAAGTATGGAAAAACCCGTTAAACGTATAGGCTAATGGAAACATTTTATTGGATAGATAAACTGGTATTAGTGTTGGTGCTCTTTCTAATTTCTTTAGGAATTGCTGCGTACCAAACCTATTTTGAGCGTAAACTCGCAGGATGGATACAAGACCGTGTAGGACCAGACCGCGCAGGTCCCTTTGGAATTCTTCAACCGATTGCGGATGGAGTTAAAATGTTTATGAAGGAAGATTTTACCCCTGCAAATGCCGATAAATGGTTATTTATTTTAGGGCCTGGAATCGCCATGTTTACCTCCCTAATTACCAGCTCAATCATCCCATGGGGAACAGATTTACAGCTTTTTGGAAGATCGATCTCCCTTCAAGTCGCAGAAATTAATATTGGAATTTTATTTGCCTTTGGAATCATTTCTATCGGTGTTTACGGCATTATGATTGGAGGCTGGGCTTCTAATAACAAATATTCCCTTTTTGGAGCCATTAGAGCATCCTCTCAAATGATTTCATATGAATTAGCCATGGGGATTTCTGCCATTACCATTATTATGATTTCCGGCAGCCTGGATTTACGTGCCATTGTTGAAAGCCAACACGGTATGAATTGGAATATTTTTTATCAGCCGGTAGCATTTGTGGTATTTTTCATTTGTGCCCTTGCAGAAACCAACCGTGCACCGTTTGACTTACCAGAATGTGAGAACGAATTAATCGGAGGCTATCACACGGAATATAGTTCAATGAAATTAGGTTTATTCCTCTTTTCAGAATATGTTGCCATGTTTGTATCCTCGGCCCTGATGGCTATTCTATTCTTTGGTGGATACAATTTCCCGGGAATGGATTATTTAAAAGATAGTCCGAATCTCTTGTCTATTATCAGCGTAATGGTATTTTTTGCGAAAATATTCGGATTCATTTTTGTCTTTATGTGGATTCGATGGACCATACCACGGTTTAGATTTGATCAGTTAATGCACTTGGGGTGGAAAGTCTTAATCCCGATTGCCCTGGTGAATATGTTGGTCACTGGATTTGTAGTTGCACTTTACGAACATTGGTTTTAATCAGTTATTATGGAAAGTCTTACCAATAGAAAAGTAGTAGTTTCAGATAAACCCATGACCTTCATGGAGAAACTATATATTCCTGGGATTATCAAAGGAATGCTTGTTACCTTACGTCACATGCTAATGCGCAGAAAAACGGTTAAATATCCGGAAGAGGTCCGTGAATTTGCACCAGTTTATCGTGGCATGCACGTATTGAAACGCGATGAGCAGGGACGTGAAAACTGTACAGCGTGTGGACTTTGTGCCGTTGCTTGTCCAGCTGAAGCAATTACCATGACATCTGCCGAACGAACCAAGGATCAAAAAGATCTATACCGTGAAGAAAAATACGCCTCCATGTATGAGATCAATATGTTGCGTTGCATTTTTTGTGGCTTGTGCGAAGAAGCCTGCCCGAAGGAAGCTATATTTTTAACTGACCGCCTAGTTCCTACTCAATTTGAACGCGGTGAATTTATTTATGGAAAGGACAAGCTAGTAGAATCAACCGATCATCGCATCGACATTACGAAAAGACAATTCACGGGAAAACGAGGTACGATATGATAGCAACAATTATAACACAACTTTTGGGTGCATTAGCAGTGGCAGCCGCTATGATGGTGGTACTCAGTAAGCATCCGGTGCGCAGTGTACTTTATTTGGTAGTGACCTTCTTCTTCATTTCAGGCCTATACATTATGATGAATGCGCAATTCTTAGCCATTGTGAACATCATCGTTTATGCTGGGGCAATCATGGTACTTTTCTTATTTGTACTGATGCTTTTAAACTTAAATAAGGATGCGGAACCTAAAACTCCAACCATCATATGGATTATTTCTACGGTAGCAGGAGGTATACTTTTCCTTGTACTTATTGCAGCCCTAAAAGATATTGTATTGGTTAGCCAGAAAGATGATTTCGCTCCGATTTCAAATATCGGACTGGTGGAAAACCTTGGAAACACCTTATTTACAAAATTTGTCGTTCCGTTTGAAATTTCAAGCATCCTGTTCATTTCTGCAATGGTTGGGGCAATCTTGCTTGCGAAACGCGATAAACCAACAATAGATTAATATGGGATCAACAGCAACTGTGAATATTGACTTTTTTGTCATCTTATCATCCTTACTTTTCGTAATTGGTGCTTTTGGCGTAATGATTCGTCGAAACATGATTGTATTGTTAATGTGCATCGAACTTATGTTGAATGCCGTTAACTTACTTTTCGTTTCCTTCTCAACCTACTACGGAAATGCAGATGCCCAAATCTTCGTATTCTTTATCATTGTCGTAGCAGCAGCTGAGGCAACGGTGGGACTTTCGATTCTAATTCTTGCTTATCGTCATTTGCGCAGCATAGACGTAAGTATATTCAATAAATTAAAAGGATAATCATGTCGATATCAATGCTCTTAATTAGCTTGCTGTGTTTGCCCCTTTTAGGAGCGCTCATTAATGGATTATATGGTAAGCACCTTTCCAAAGGAATTTCAGGTGGGATTGGCACGGCGACGGTTGCTATCTCGTTTGTAATTGTTTTAATGTTCTTTGGACAAATAACGGAACCAGTAAAAGTAACCTTGTTTCGACTCATTCATTTGGATAGCTTCGACATACATGTTAGCTTCCTTATTGATCAACTGTCCGTTTGGATGGCACTCATCATTACGGGAATTGGTACCTTAATTCACCTTTTCTCGATGGGGTATATGAAGCATGATGAAGGATACTATAAATTTTTCACCTACCTAAACCTCTTTATTTTCGCGATGTTATTGCTCGTTTTGGGAAGTAACTATTTTGTTCTTTTCTTTGGTTGGGAAGGGGTAGGAATTTGTTCCTTTTTACTCATCGGGTTTCACTACAGCGATCCGGTCAAAGGAATTGCAAACAGCCTCGCCGCAAGAAAAGCATTTGTAATGAATCGCATCGGAGATGCCGGGCTAGTATTTGCAGCCTTCATGCTCTTAAACACCTTTCATACGCTTGAATTCGATGGGATTGCCAAGTTGATAACCGAAGGAGGCGTTGCAGGAATCTCCATGAACAGCATACTTATCATTGCAATTACGCTGTGTCTGTTTTTGGCGGCTACAGGAAAAAGTGCACAAATCCCATTATTCACGTGGTTGCCTGATGCCATGGCTGGACCAACACCCGTTTCTGCGCTAATCCACGCGGCAACCATGGTTACAGCAGGAATCTACATGGTAACTCGTTCCAATTTCTTGTTTGAGTTGGCGCCTTACTCAAAAGACGTGATGTTGTACATCGGTATTGCAACATCGTTAGTTGCAGCATTTATGGCCCTTCGTCAAAATGATATTAAAAAAGTACTCGCCTACTCTACCGT
>CANHSL010000031.1 GCA_947463385.1 Flavobacteriales bacterium | reverse complement strand
CAGCCATCGATGATTAGCATGGAGCCCGCGTACTTTTCTTCAAATTCATCCAGAAAATCCATTTGATTCTTGGAGCTGTCTGCGGACTCACCATGAGGTTTCGCTCGCCTCTTTGGAAGTACGACAACCCGTTCGCTATTCTTCAGCTGAAACCCTTTAGCTGCATGAAAATAATCAGTAGAGGAAATAAAACTCGATCTGAATGGGAAATGATCGTCAATGTACTTATCCACTTGTTTAGTCCATGTCCCCGCTAAGTATTCTTTTGAATTAAAGCTTGGAAAGGTTGCCAGTTTACGTTTTTCGTTGTCTGATTTAACCGCCTTTGGCATTAAGAAGTAGACCAACGGGAATCCCAATACAAAAATGAAAAACAAGAAAACGTTTATCTTTTTATCCATCAGAATCTCGTATATAGAAAGGGGTTAAACGTTGCATTCACTAGCAGCATAGTTGATAACACCAATAGGAATGCATTAGCGAATGGCCTTATGTAAGCATACTTGACTTCCATTCGATTTCTAACGGGGTGGTCTTCCGTGTAGATTTCATCCCATGGAATACACAATAATACAACCAAAATAAACCAAAATACATGTGTTGTAATATCTGACAAAAACCCTGGATTTATTGCATGTTTTGAATAGAACAAATTCCCAATAAAGTAGCTTAGCTGGTTGAAATCCACGAAGTAAAAAATGGCTCTGCTGAACACGATTAATACTAAGGTATAGCCATGTTTAAGAACGCGGGGAGTTTTGTCTAATATAAACTTAAAGTGTTTTTCTAACACCATAAGCACACCGAAATACGTTCCCCAAAGGGCGAAATTCCAATTTGCTCCATGCCAAAAACCAGTCAAAAACCAGACGATTAATATGTTTCTGTCTTGGTGTTTTCGATTCCCTCCAAGTGGGATATACACATAGTCTCTAAAAAATCGTCCTAAAGATATATGCCATCTGCGATAAAAATCACCTACCGAAATAGCCGCGTAGGGATGCCTGAAATTCTCATGAAAATCAAACCCGAATAATTTGGCTAAGCCGATTGCCATGTCTGAATATCCTGAGAAATCAAAGTATAACTGAATAGAAAACATCGCAATCCCAAACCATCCCTCATAAGACGACAAAGAATATAACTGTGTATCCAGGTATTTGTCTACCAATACTCCCGCAACATTAGCAATTGCTACCTTTTTAAACAAACCAATACAAAACCTGGTAACACCGTCACTCATCCTCGACCAATCTATGGTTCGTTTCTCTACTTGTTCTGAAATTTGACTGTAACGAACGATTGGACCGGCAACTAAATGCTGAAACAAACTAATAAACATTAAAAAGTTTAAGGGATTGCGTTGGGCCTTAATCTCACCACGGTAGATGTCCACCACATAAGAAATTACCATGAACGTATAAAATGAAATACCGACCGGTAAGGAATTTTGAGGACGATCAAAGGGCAGCGGAAACAAATAATTGAGGTTATCATAGATAAATCCACCATATTTATAGGCCACCAATAGCCCGATATTCACTACAATACTGGCAATTAATCCAACCTTCGCCCACGGAGTTCCTCGTTTTTTTTCAATGTAGAGTCCGGTAGAGTAGTCAAATAATGCGGTAAAAACCATTAAAAAGATCCACATGGGTTCTGCCCACGCATAAAACACTAGAGAAAAAATCGTAAGAAAGATATTTCGAAACAGGTCGTTCTTGGTCGAATAATGAAATAAAAGACTCAAGGGTAGAAACAAGTAGAGAAAGGTCAAACTTGAAAATACCATAGGCAACGAATTCGATTAAATTTAGGACAACGAATTTAACCACATTCTACCGAAGAAAAAAATCCGGGGGAGCTCTGTGTCCTATAACTCAAGAAAATCTACCTACTAATCAGTTTTTTCTAGCAACCGCACGTTCTGCCGCAAGTACGATATCGGTTGTTTCCAGGTGATATTTTTTTAACAGCTCATTGGGTGTACCACTTTCTCCAAACGTGTCGTTAACCGCTACAAATTCTTGCGAAGCCGGACTGTTTTTAGCCAATACTTGAGCAACGGCATCGCCAAGGCCACCATTCATCATATGTTCTTCGGCCGTAACCACACAGCCCGTTTTAGCTACAGAACTTAAAATCGCTTCGGTATCTAATGGTTTAATGGTATGCATATTAATCACCTCAGCAGAAATTCCTTTCTCCGCTAACTGCACTTGAGCCTCTAAGGCTTTCCATACCATGTGTCCGCATGCGATAAGGGTAACATCTGTCCCTTGAACCAAGAGGTCAGCTTTTCCGATTTGAAATACCGCATCTTCCGGGGTGAAAATTGGAACGGATGGTCTTCCGAAACGCAAATAAACGGGTCCATCCCATGCAGCAATGGCTAAGGTAGCTTGAAGCGTTTGGTTGTAATCTGCGGGTACTACAACCGTCATATTGGGAAGCATTCGCATCATACCGATATCCTCTAATACCTGGTGGGTTGCTCCATCCTCGCCGAGCGTAAGCCCAGCATGAGAAGCACAAATTTTTACATTTTTACGCGAATAGGCTATACTTTGACGAATTTGGTCGTAAACGCGTGACGTAGAAAAATTGGCAAAGGTTCCGGTAAATGGAATTTTACCACCAATCGTCATTCCTGCTGCAATGCCAATCATGTTAGCTTCAGCGATTCCAATCTGAAAAAAGCGATCGGGATGATTTTTCTGAAACGCATCCATTTTTAATGACCCCGTAAGGTCTGCGCACAAGGCCACAACATCCGGGTTGGTCTCCCCTAATAGTCTCAATCCTTCTCCGAACCCAGAGCGTGTATCTTTATTTCCAAATGTCTTAAGTGCCATATGTTCTTTAATTAATGTTTAATGTATTCGTTTTATTACTTGTAATCGTTATGATTTTTTCATGCGTATACCCACTCGATTTCATGTCTTTAGTCCGATAAACCAGTTTGTACGTACCGGGTTGGATTAATATTTTTCCAGCAGTGGATGAATCAGAAAAGGTATAAACCCCATTCCAAAACCCTGTTTTGTCTTGAAGGAAAAGTTGTGCAATAAGGGGTTTATTAAACGTGTAGGCTAATTCTCCTGGTGCATCAATAGAAATCGTAGAAACCGCAGCTTGGGTAACTTCCACCGTTTTGTAAATGCGCGGTATAGTTAGAATCTCAACTTCATAGGTTCCAATCAAATACTTATAAATGTCATTATACGTTTGGGAAAGCAGCGTTTTACTGTCCCCTTTTGGTATTACACGCATTTCAAACCTTGGATTGTAATTACTCTTCATTGAGGTCAAACGAATAAAGCCTTGCGGAGCGGAAATATTGATGGTATTATGCACGTGCTTTTTCAAGGTGATTCCCGTTTTTAATAGTGTCGGAGTTGTATTTACTTTTAAATCATAGGCTATTGCCGGATCCAAATAGAGGGTGTCTGGATTTCCGAACCGATTTAATGTATGAACAAAGGTATATTTTAACGTTGCTGTTCCCGCTTCATAGAAGAACATGGTTACGTTGGTTTCTGTTGGCTTACCGGTGATGTCGTTTAAATTTACTTGAACACTTGTCTTTTCTAACACCGTATTTAAAATGTTCTTAAATACATTTCGAAAGGATTCTTTATCCTCAGCATCAGAATAGGTTCCAATACAACTGAATTTATCGAGGTAAGACATATCCATTCCCAAACCAATAACAAATGGGGTAACTTTCACTCCTTTTGTTTTTAGTTTTTTTGCAATGATGCAGGGATCGTTATCACAAGATTCTAGGCCGTCCGTAATTAAAATAATGATGTTTCTAGCGAGAGTGTCTGGAAAATCTCCAGCAGCTGCCTCAAGGGAACGGGCTATTGGTGTAGCACCTTTAGCTTCAACCGTCTTTATCTTAAGTTTTATTTGTTCCAGGTTATTTATGCCGAATGGGACTTCTAATTTTGTGTCGTTGCAATCTTGCTCCAAGTTATTAAAAGGTGTTTGATGCCCATAAATTCTTAATGCAATTTCAGTATTTGGGACATTGCGAAGCGCCTCTAATTCCTGATTTAGCACCTCTCGAGCGGATTGGATCCTGGTTTGTGAACCCCAAGAGGAATTCATACTGTTCGAAGCATCAAGAATAAAAAGAATACGAGTGGTTGGGTTCAATTGCCCAAAGACCGCTGAGAAATAAAAGATAAAAATATAAAAAGTTATCCCTTTCACTGATTAGTAATCTCCTAAAGTTTCTGGTAACTGCGCTAACGCAGTTGCTAATTGTTCATCATTAGGCGCAGAGCCATGCCATTTGTGTGTACCCATCATAAAATCTACCCCTTTTCCCATTTCAGTTTTCATAATGATCATTTTAGGCATTCCGTTTGACTTATTTGAATCTATGGCAGCGAATACCTCACGCATGCTGTCGAAACTATGTCCATCCATGTGGTATACATCCCACCCAAAGGCGGTCCACTTATCCGATAATGGCATAATTCCCATGACATCACTTACATCACCATCAATTTGACGATTGTTATAGTCGATTATTCCGATCAGATTAGTTATTTTTTTACTTCCAGCATACATCGCGGCTTCCCAAACTTGTCCTTCTTGTAGTTCACCATCACCCATCAAACAGTAGACCATAGCGTTATCCGCTTGCATTTTTTTTGTGGTCGCCGCACCAATCGCAACCGATAAGCCTTGACCAAGTGAACCTGAAGCCATACGAATTCCTGGTAAATTTTTATCAACGGAGGGATGACCTTGCAGACGACTAGAAATCTTTCTAAAGGTTGCTAATTCTTCGATTGGAAAGAAACCACTTCTGGCAAGGACACTATACCACACCGGTGAAATGTGACCATTTGATAGAAAAAATAAATCTTCATTCAATCCATCCATACTAAATGCACGCGCATTTATCGTTAACCGTTCATTATAGAAATAGGTTAATAAATCCGCACATCCTAATGAACCCCCTGGGTGTCCAGAACTCACGGCGTGAACCATTCGTAATATATCTCTCCTAACTTGTGATGCTATTGCCTGTAAATCTGCCATTACTTTTTTTTACAAAACTACTTTTTTAATGCGTTCGTTGAGATAATTAATTTTTTCCTGCAACTGAATTTAATTAGAATACGTCTGAGCATCCTATACACCTAAAATGAATCAAAACATTTTGGTAACTTCGTCAACAAATTCAAATTAATATGAGAATATTATACGTGCTTATCTTGCTTACCGGGTTCACATACACCACGTTAGGTCAAAAAAATCCAGCGTTAAAGCCTTTGAAGAAAATTTATGGAAAGGAGGCATTAAAATCCTTTGAACAAGAAAACGGTAGCCTGGATGTATTAATCTTTGCTTATGACCACGCCATTAATTTAATTCAAAATAATGGAGGGAAGAACTTAGGCGATTTTCCTAAAGCTCCAACAACACCCATCGTTCACTTTACAGACCTCGGCATAAAAATAGAACCGTTTACGCAATACTTTCAAAGTGAGGTTCCAAATCAACTCATTGCGGTAAAATCACTCTACCAATTACAA
Organism: Flavobacteriales bacterium; assembly: GCA_947463385.1. Taxonomy (GTDB): domain Bacteria; phylum Bacteroidota; class Bacteroidia; order Flavobacteriales_D; family Crocinitomicaceae; genus UBA952. The sequence continues at coordinate 19,193 of CANHSL010000031.1, read as the reverse complement.
CTAGAATTCAAGGCAAGTAAGAATTCAACTCATTAACATGTTTACTATGAAACAACTGTTTATCCTAATAATTTCCGTCTTTTCTTTGGGCGTTTCATACAGCCAAATGCTCCTAACGGGTCCCGATTTTCCACAAGCAAACCCATTAAATTGTGCCGCTATTATTCCGCCTGCGGGAGGAACTAATTTCAGTGATGGACCAGCAAATTATCTTCCGAATATGGATGAAATTATCACATTTTGTCCGGATTTAACACAGGGGTCAAAAGTCTCCATTGCGTTTGCAACGAATATTGGATTTACATTTAATATAGATCCGACCGACACCTTGTATGTTTTTGATGGTCCATCAATTGCTTCTCCTTTGCTTGGGACTTACAATTCAGGTACGCATCCAAACGGGTTCTTTGTTCAGGGTTCTTTTCAAAATAATCCAAGTGGTTGTTTAACCCTTCGTTTTCGTTCAAACGGTAGTTCCGAAGGTACAGGTTGGGATGCAAATGTAGCTTGTGGTAACCCACAGCAACCCTTTGTTCCCCACATGCATGCCTACATCAATGGGACAGGTCCTGATGCCTTGAATCCTGCAGATACCGGTTATGTGGATGTGTGCTTTGGCGACAGTATTCTCTTTGTAGCAGACCCCACGTTTCCCTATGCATTAGAAGTGACCAATACAGGATATTCGCAAAATGCCGGAAATTGCAGTTACCAATGGACAATTGGCGGTGTAGGTCAATTCAATAATGATTCTGTTTGGTTTACTCCTCCTGCTCGAGCAGGTTATTTTATCGACTTGCGAATCACTGATATTTTCCCTCAAATTAAACGAATAACATCAAAAGTGAGGGTATCACAGTTGCCAAGTTTTGCGGGTACGGGACCATTTCAAGATACCGTTTGTTTAGGGCAGAACACCTTCTTAATTGGTGGGGTTACTCAACAGGACACCGTGGGTGTGGACATTCCAGGCGGAGAATTTGAGATCGGTGGTATATTCGCTGGATTAACTTTTTTACCAGATGGAAGCGGGGTTCAATACCAAACGAACATTGGCATCACAGGATTTGATGATTCCACAACGATTACAGGTGCAGGGGATTTTGATCAAATGTGCATAGACATTGAACATTCTTACATCGGAGATTTAGAAATTGCATTAACTTGTCCAAACGGTACAACCGTATCCATTATGAATGCATACAATTCGGGATTCGGAGCCTGGCCTGAATTGGTGCCTGGAGGTTGTGGAAGTGGGATTGGTACCTTCCTAGGAAATGATACCAATTTAGACGGCGGTGCGCCGGGTTCGCCTGTTTGGAGTTATTGCTTTTCTCCTACGCAAGCCACGTTAGGGACCATCTGTTCAGAAAATGCTGCTGGCAATACAGTTGCAAATGCCTATGGCTTTCCTTCCATGAATCCCAATGGAGTGTATTTACCTGATGGAGATTTTAATAACTTCATTGGATGTCCTGTAAATGGGAATTGGACCATTACAGTACAAGACAATCAAGGGATTGATGATGGATACATATTTCAATGGGGAATCTATTTCAATCAGAGCTTATATCCGGATCAAGAAGGGTATCAGAATACTGTGGTTTCTGATAACTGGACAAATAGCCCATCGATTATTTCAGGACAAAACGACACAGCCATTGTAATTCAGCCTATTACTCCCGGAACAAGTTTTTACACGTACAATGTGGTAGATGATTTTGGGTGTAATTATGATACAACAGTTACCCTAGAAGTGCTGCCTTTGCCCACAATATTTGGCGACACCGTAACGTGTAATTTATTTCTACAAGTAACTGGAACCTCATCCTATAATGGCGGGGTGTGGACGGCATCAGATACGGCTGTAAATTTCTCAAACAGTGCACTTGAAAATCCACTTATTTCTACAAGTATTCCCGGATTATATTCCGTGACATTTACAGATAATGCCTGTAACAATGCATTAAGTGCAACCATAGAATTTCCTCCTTATGTGTATGTTGATGTGGTGGATTCTGCCATCTGTAATGGTGTTTCAATAGATTTGGTGGCTGCCGCCATAAATTCAGGGACAATGCAAGCTGGGTACAATCCGCCGATGCAAATCACATGGAACAATGGCTCTACAGATAATTTTATTGTTGTTAACACCGCGGGGCAATACTACGTTACGGTGAATAACCTATGTCATAGTTCTTCTGACACGTCTTTGGTAACGATCAAGCCGTGTGATATTGAGGTTCCAAACATTATCACGCTAAATTCGTTGGTTGGAAATAATTTGTTTACCATAGACCATGAAGGGGTTCAAGAATTTGAGTGTGTGATTTTAAATCGTTGGGGTAACGTTATTTACACGTTTACTGACCCTACTGGTTCATGGGATGGTAAAACAACGGATGGAAAGTTAGTTGAAGAAGGCACCTATTTTTACAGAATCTTTGCAACCTTTGATGGGGGAGTTGAGATTAAAAAACACGGATTTGTTTACGTAGAATATTAAAATTCTTGTTTGCTGAACTCTTTTTTACCTGTGCTGTTGTATGTTTGTAAAAAAATAGCATGAAAGCAATTGGAATTAACGGATTTGGGCGGATTGGTCGATGTTTTACCCGAATCGCGTTAGAACACGCGGATCTATCCATTGCATTAGTTAATGATTTAACCGATGCTGAAACCTTAGCTCATCTGCTTAAATACGATTCTGTCCATGGTCCCTTGCCCTACACGTTCGAGTTGAAAGGTAATGAACTGCTTTTTTCTAATGGAAAACGTATAGTTTTTACTCAACATACAGACCCTAAGGATATTCCATGGGCGGCTCATCAGGTTGAAACTGTAATAGAATCTACCGGATTGTTTCTTACTAAGGAAAAGGCGGGTTTACACCTGCAAGGCGGCGCAAAAAACGTAATTATTTCAGCCCCTGGAGTTGATTCAGATATTCGAACGGTAGTCCTGGGGGTAAATGATAATTCATTAGAATCTACCGATGTTCTTATATCTAATGCTTCTTGTACAACGAACAATGTGGCACCGATGATTTCCGTGTTGCTTGAATTATCAGAAATTGAAGTAGGTCATATTTCAACCGTCCACAGTTACACCTCTGATCAACGGCTACATGACGCGCCGCATAAAGATCTTCGAAGAGCTAGGGCTGCGGTAAATTCAATTATTCCAACATCAACAGGAGCGGCTAAAGCGATCATTCAAATCTTTCCGCACCTTAAAGGAAAATTAACCGGATCAAGTGTCCGTGTTCCGGTAATCGATGGGTCAATGACAGAATTAACCCTTGTAACTAAATCGATATTAACAGTGGAACAAGTAAATGAGGCGATGAAAAAGGCATCTGAAACCAGTCTAAATGGGATATTAGGATATACAACGGACCCTATTGTATCGTGTGATATTGTTGGTTCTCGTTACAGTTGTTTATTTGATGCTGAATTAACCATGGTTTCCAATAATTTAGTGCGAGTTGTTGGATGGTATGATAACGAAATGGGTTATTCTGCACGATTGGTTGATCTAATCACTCGAATTTAATCCAAGGCCTGAATTCCAGGCAAGGATTTTCCTTCAAATAATTCCAATAAGGCCCCTCCCCCAGTACTAATGTAACTCACACGATTTGCTAAACCAAATTTAGCAATTGCCGCTGCGCTATCTCCCCCACCAATCAAAGAAAAAGCTCCTTGTTCCGTCGCTGTGGCAACAGAGGCGGCAATTTCTTTTGTTCCTCGTGCAAATGAATTCCATTCAAAAACGCCCATTGGACCATTCCATAAGATTGTTTTACTTTTTAAAATGACCTCTTGAAACTCTTGGATAGCTGCCGGACCAATATCAAGTCCCATCCACCCCTCAGGAATGTGACGGGTGTGAACCGTTTGTGTGAGTGCATCCTCGGCAAACGAATCAGCAACCACACTATCCACGGGAATGTGAATCGATACCCCCAGTTCCTTTGCCTTTTTAAAAATATCCAGAACCACTTCTATCCGATCTGCTTCAAACAACGAGTTGCCAATTTCACCCCCTTGAGCTTTAGCAAAGGTATACGCCATTCCGCCACCGATAATTATATCGGAAGCTATGTTTAGTAAATTTTCAATTATAAGTACTTTGTCAGACACTTTAGCGCCACCGACAATGGCTGTGAATGGCCTTGTTGGTGTTTTTAAAACGCGTTTTGCATTCAAGAGTTCAGCTTCCATCAAAAAACCCATCATGCGATCATTCGGAAAAAAGGAGGCTATTTGTGTCGTACTCGCATGTGCTCGATGTGCTGAACCAAAGGCATCATTTACGTAACAATTTCCTAAAGAAGCGAGCAAAGACGCAAAATGCAAATCACCTTGTGTTTCTCCAACATGAAAACGCACATTTTCTAACAACATTACTTGACCAGAAACCAAGGCTGCAGCGCGCGAAGGAGCCTCATTAAAATCTTCACAAAACGCTACCGGACACGAAAGCAAATCAGAGACGGTATCTACAATCTGACTTAGAGAAAATTTTGCTTCCGGACCATTTTTAGGCCTCCCAAAATGAGACAATAACACAACGGAACCGCCATGTGATAAAATATGTTTTATCGTAGGTATTGCTGCGCGAATTCGCTTATCATCCTGAACAAGATTAGTCGTTTTATCTAAGGGGACATTAAAATCAACGCGAACGATTGCGCGCTTCCCGTGAAAATCATATGAATCAATTCCTTTCATTACAGCTAATTTAAGCCCAAAACTATTAAATAAATTTTGCTTAAAATCAATAAAACACACGTATGAATCAAAATAAATAAGCAGATTTGTAAATAAAATAAATTGTCTATGAAAATGAAGTGGTTTTGGTTTATATCCCTCGTGTTGTTAGCTTCTTGTTCCGTGAGTCCCTCGGATCCGCCTGCAGAACTTGTTTATGATTCAGAGGAAACTAGTGAAGATTATTCCATAGACTCCACCTTTGATTGGGGTGATTTCAATGAAGGTGATTTTGAAGAATATGCCGAACCAAGCTATAATGCATCTCGTCAACGATATGTTGACTTAGCACACACGAAAATTGAAGCCAATTTAAATTGGGAAGAATCGCAATTAAATGGTAAAGCCACCCTAAGTATGAAGCCCCATTTCTATGAACTTGACAGTGTGGTGTTGGATGCAAAAGGAATGGAAATTAAAACGATAACCCTTGCGGGAAAAGAATTGTCATATGATTATTCCAATGGAAATACGCTAACGGTATATTTGGATAAGTCCTATAAAAAAGATGAACTCATTACGTTTACAGTAGATTATATTGCAAAACCCGAGGAACGAGAAACCTCCGGAAGTGCTGCAATCACCTCAGATAAAGGATTATATTTTATTAATCCGAAAGGGGAAGAAGAAGGGAAAATGACTCAACTATGGACACAAGGTGAAACAGAAGCTAATTCCGTTTGGTTTCCTACGATTGATGCACCCAATATGAAATCTTCTCAAGAAGTGCTTTTAACTGTAGACAACAAATACACGACGCTTTCTAATGGGAAACTAATTTCATCGAAGAAAAATGCGGATGGTACAAGAACCGATTATTGGAAACAAGACCTCCCGCACGCGCCATATCTATTTATGTTGGCTGTAGGAGAATTCAAAGTAGTAAAAGACTCGTACACACGTGGTGATGGGAAAAAAATTGAGGTAAATTACTATGTTGAACCTGAATACGAAAACGATGCTAAGGCAATTTTCGGTAAGACCCCGAAGATGATCAAGTTTTTTTCAAATAAACTGGGGGTTGAATACCCTTGGGATAAATACTCAGAAATCGTAGTAAGGGATTATGTTTCTGGCGCGATGGAAAATACGGGGGCTGTAATTTTTGGAGACTACGTCTACAAAACAAAACGTGAGTTGATTGATGGCAACGATGAATCCACCATTGCGCATGAGTTATTTCATCATTGGTTTGGTGATTTAGTAACGTGCGAATCTTGGGCGAATCTTCCCTTAAATGAGTCTTTTGCAAACTATTCTCAATACTTGTGGGATGAATATGAATATGGGATTGATGAGGCTGATTACAACGCCATTGAAGAAGCTGATGGTTATTACCAATCGGGTGGCTTCCATGACTTGATTAACTTTTATTACGATGACAAGGAAGAGATGTTCGACGGGCATTCATATAACAAAGGAGGTAGAATTCTACATATGTTGAGAAATCACTTAGGAGATGAGGCCTTTTTTCAAGGATTGAATAAATACCTTACTTCGAATGCATACAAAAGCGCTGAAGTACACAACCTGCGTTTAGCAATGGAAGAAGTTAGCGGAGAGGACCTCAATTGGTTTTTCAATCAATGGTTTTTAGGGAAAGGACATCCCGTTATTTTTACAGAACAAGAGATCAACCAAGAACAACAAACCGTAACGCTCCGTATTCAGCAAGCACAGTCCTTTGATGTGTTTAGATTACCCGTAAAAATTGCCCTATGGGATGAAACAGGGAAACATAGTTATTCCGTAGTACTGGATAGTACAAACCAGCAATTTACCTTTCCGTTTAAAGGGAAATTAGCGAATGTATTGTTGGACGAAGAACAAATGTTGCTCGCCAAAGTATATGAGGAAAAACCAACAGCTCAGTATATTCATCAATTTAATAACGCTGATAAATTTAGAGCGAAATCAACAGCGCTTAAACACATTGCCAAATCAACTGATCCGGAGAAAACTACCATTCTTGTAAATGCGTTGAATGCAAACTTTTGGGGGATTCGCTCTGAAGCCCTTGGATACTTGAAAGATATAGAAGATGCTGCTAAACAACCTTCCTATAAAACATCACTAAAGAAAATCATCGAAAGCGACCCAAAATCAAAGGTTAGGAATGCTGCGGTAAGCGCGCTATCAACCTTAGAAAACAACGAGGCTATTGCGATCATTCGAAAGGTACTTAAACAAGATAGTTCACTGATGGTATTAGGCAATGCCCTAAACGAACTTAAAGAGATTGATACCGTACAGGCCTTAACCTTGGCGCGTGAATTAAGCAGTTCAGCAGAAATTGAATTACAAGTGGGAGCCGCAGAAATCATGGGCGAATATGGCAACACACAGGACTTGCCTTTTATTGAGAATCTTATTAAATCAATTAAGGTTAAGGATTATAATAAGCTAAGAACCCTACTCGCTTATGCCTATTTTGTAATCCGTAAAGGAAGCGATGCTATGGTGCACAGTCAAGACATTTTAAGTTATGTTAAATCGAATGGCAACCAATATACTGGATGGTACTATGATTTGATAGTAGAACGATTTTTAGCCATTCTTGGTGAAGAAAGCGAACAACTAACCGCTGAAATCGAATCACTTAATCCACAAAAGGATAGCGCTACAATCCTTGTATTATCTAATAAAAAGACAAAATTAGAGGATTTATATAACCGGCTATCAATCTTTGTAGAAACTGAGGAGACTGAAGAAAAATAAGCCGAAATTATTCGTTGCGCTAAACATTTTTTGACTAAACATGTTTTGATATTATTTTAATCAGTATTTTTGATTAGTTTTTTATCATTAAACACGCAACTATGTTAACAATTGGATCTCAAATTCCCGACTTAAGAGGGACAAATCAATTAGGGGAAGAGGTTTCTCTACGCGCACATCTTGGAACCCAAACGGCTATTTATTTTTATCCAAAAGATGATACGCCTGGCTGTACTGCACAAGCATGTAGCATTCGTGATGGTGAGCAGGTTTTGGCAAATGAAGGAATTACCGTTATAGGTATTAGCGCAGATTCGGTGAGTGCACATCAAAAATTTACGGCAAAATACTCCCTTCCTTTCACCCTTATATCCGATCCAGACCGAACCATTATAGAAGCATTTGGTGTTTGGGGACCAAAAAAATTCATGGGGAAAACGTATGATGGGATCCATCGAACGAGCTTTCTTTTTGACGTAAATGGAATCTTGGTAAAAGTGATTGAAAAACCAAACACAAAAAATCACGCAGAAGAAATTATAAATTTTTTCAAAGAAAATAAATAAACGTAAATCGTTTACGTTTAACTCGCCGAATTTTGTACTCATAAAACTTATTAAACATGGCAAATAAAGAATTGCAAGCAGAAAAATTAAAAGCACTCCAACTTACAATGGAGAAATTAGATAAAACATTTGGCAAAGGAGCCGTAATGAAATTGGGAGATAATCCCGTAGAAAAAGTAGATGTAATCCCTACAGGGTCACTAACCCTTGACCTTGCATTAGGGATTAACGGATATCCAAAGGGTCGTGTTGTAGAAATATACGGTCCGGAATCATCAGGAAAAACAACACTTGCAATTCATGCAATTGCTGAGGTTCAAAAACAAGGTGGAATTGCGGCATTCATTGATGCAGAACATGCCTTCGATCAATTTTACGCCCAAAAACTCGGAGTTGATGTGGCAAACTTACTCATCTCACAACCCGATAACGGCGAACAAGCGCTCGAAATCGCAGACAACCTAATTCGTTCTGGTGCTATTGACTTAATCGTTGTTGACTCGGTAGCCGCGTTAACACCAAAGGCAGAAATTGAAGGGGAAATGGGAGATTCTCAAATGGGATTACAGGCACGACTTATGTCAAAGGCCCTCCGTAAACTAACGTCTTCGATTAATAAAGCAGGATGTTGTTGCATTTTCATCAACCAATTACGCGATAAAATTGGAGTTATGTTTGGTAATCCAGAAACTACAACGGGTGGAAATGCATTAAAATTCTATGCGTCGGTACGCCTTGATATTCGTAAAGCAACACAAATAAAAGATGGGGAAGATATTGTTGGAAATCGCGTAAAAGTAAAGGTGGTTAAAAACAAAGTGGCCCCTCCGTTTAGAAAAGCTGAATTTGACGTGCTTTACGGTGAAGGCATCTCCAAAGTCGGAGAAATCATCGACTTAGGGGTTGAATTAAATATTCTAAAGAAAAGTGGCTCATGGTTTTCTTATGGTGAAACTCGCCTTGGACAAGGTCGGGATTCTATTAAATCCATTTTACTTGATAATCCGGAACTCTGTGAAGAATTAGAATCTAAAATCAAACTCGCATTAACCGGCGGTACAGAAGCTGTATTGCAAGACTAATTGCAATTCTTTGAGGAAAAGGCGGTGAATTCACCGCCTTTTTTTATATTTACAAAACCTAAAAATCTCTTATGAAAAAAACGTTATTACTATTAATGATTGGCTTTGGAGTAGTTAGTATTACTTCATGCAAGAAAAAAGGATGTACAGACAATGGAGCTGTAAATTATAATTCAAAAGCTAAAAAAGACGATGGCACGTGTCTATACAAGCCGTTTTTAACGCTTAATGGTGCTGCGCAAGTTACCATTAACGTTAGCGCATCGTACACAGATGCTGGTGCAACAGCAACTAATAAAGACGGTTCTTCCGTTGCCGTTACTACGGACAACCAAGTAGATTCTTCTACTGTCGGTACATATTACGTAAACTACGCTGCTACCAATGCGAATGGTACATCAACAGCAAAACGTCGCGTAGATGTAGTAATTGGTGCAGAGAATTGGACCGGGGTATCTTGGGCAATGACCACCACATGCAGCGGGACACAATTTCCATTATCGGCTTCACCAAGCATCACGGCTGGTGGAAGTGCTAGTGCAGTGAATATTGAAAACTTCTTCAATTTAGTAGGCGGAACAGCAACAGGAACCATTAATGGAGCAGCGATTACAATACCTAACCAAACCATTAATATTACCATTGGTGATGTTACTTTTTCTGGAACAGGAGCAATGAATGCAACAGGAACTCAAATACAAATCACGTATACATACGACAACAATGCGCCGTTAATTGGCGGTACAGGAACGTGTATGGCGATTTACGACAAGCAATAAAAGATTCTATTTTATGGAAAAGGCGGCCTCGGTCGCCTTTTTTTGTGCCTTAGGTTACATTCATACCTCAGCAAAGAACCTACCTTTGTACAATGGGTAAATTCAACGACATAATTAAAGGTGAAACGCCTACCTTAGTGGATTTTCATGCTACTTGGTGCGGACCATGTAAAACGTTGGCTCCTATTTTAGATCAATTAAAATCAAAGAAAGGTCAAGCACTGAGAATTCTAAAAATCGACGTAGATAAAAATCCAGCCATTGCAGATCAATTAGGTATACGTGGCGTTCCTACGCTTATCTATTATAAAAATGGAAAACAGATTTGGAGAAAAAGCGGTGTGATTCCATTACCAGAACTAGTAACGTTAACTAGCTAAGCAGTACCCCAAGTTTCCCAAACGAATCCAACATAGTCAATTTATCCGCATGAATGGCATCTGGCAGGAACAAGAATTTTTTATCAAACAACTCCTCGTTAATCCAGAAACTAACCCAATATTCATTGTAAAGTCCAAAAACTTCTGGTACAATCAACTCTATTTTTGCTACTTCATTTGGCAACATTACTTCAAGCGAATGCCTTAAGGTTGCTGTTTTAATTTTCTCACCTGTTGTTGGATTTTCACCGTAGCCAACGCTTGTGATTATTATCCCCTCAATAATATCCTCTTTTGCATTATGTAGGTAAACTGCATACTCCGGCGTATCATTCTCTAACACAACCGCTAATTCAATTCCTTCTACTTTTGGTATAAGTTCACTTAATTTCATATGTTTCTGTAATATAAAAATTGAACAACGACGCCAAATGGTGTACTAGGCGAACCGTTACCTCATCTAAATTCAACTGGTAGCCAAGCTCCTGTTTCATTGAAGTTACTTGCTTATCGCTTATTCCACAAGGTATAATTTGATCAAAATACGATAGATCCGTATTTACATTAAATCCAATGCCATGCATCGTAACCCAACGCGAACTTTTAACACCAAAAGCTGCGATTTTTCGTGGTTTTTCTAAATCAATCCATACTCCGGTAAGTCCTTCAATTCGATGGCCGATGATTCCATATTCCGCCAAGGTTAAAATCACTGATTCCTCCAAGAACCTCATATATTTATGAATATCGGTAAAGAACTGTTCTAAATCCAAAATCGGATAAACCACCAACTGTCCCGGACCATGATAGGTTATATCGCCGCCTCTGTTTATCTGATAGAATTTTGCATCAATTTCACTTAAAGAAACCTCATCTGCCAATAAATGATCCTTTTTACCACTCTTTCCAAGGGTGAATACGTGGGGGTGTTCGCACGTTATTAAGTGACTCAATGCATCCGATGCACCTTGCTGTTTACTCGAAATCAGTGCATTAAATAAAGACTCTTGAAAGTCCCAAGCTTCTTTATAATCAACGCTCCCTAAGGGATGGTATTTAACCTTGGGGCGATTCATTACATCTTACCTAATTCACTTTTGAGATAGTCAATAATCTCGATATCCATGATGTCGGCATGATTAAGCTCACACAAATAGTACGAGGCCCAATCTACCAAATGAATTAAATACAATGAACGTTCAATTAACGAATCACCTTTTGCTTCCAAGTTAAACACTGTGTTCGATTTTTTAGAAACGGCATCCTTCGTTATTTCAAAACGCTTTTTATTTCTTGGATGGATATCTGCTGCATTAAAGAATACTGGGGCAAAGCGCTCGTCGCCACCACCCCAACCGACAAGCTCGTTGTGATTCATTTCTGGAATCACTTGATTCCACGCCAAGTATTTTGAATTCTCATTAAACTGTTGGCGCGCTCTTACAATCACTCCCTCGTATTTTGTTTCTCCATAAAACACTCCAACTTTACCAAACAAATAGGTAGAAAGCGCTTGTGCGATTGAATCAATTTCCTGGGTGTTATTACGAATCAAACCAATACTCGCTTGAACTTGATCCAAGGATTTACCCGAAATGAATCCAAGTTTATTGAAGTAATTAAGCAATTGAACTAAGGAATATGCTAAGGCACTTCGCGGTGGGTTTCCGCCAGGAACAATTACACAATCATAGCCGTTTTCATTACAAAATTTAGCTAAATGACCGCCACTAGTAACACCAAAAATAAACGCGCCTTTTGCTTTCGCCTCATCCAAGGCCATGGTAGTTTCTTCCGTGTTCCCTGAGTAAGATGAACCTATAACTAAGGTATTAGGACCTACGAACCCTGGAAGGGTATACTCATTAACTAAGGTTATTGGCAACGCGATTTCATCTTGAACCCAATTGCTAACGATTTTAGCACCAATACCGGAGCCGCCTAATCCGCAAATCACTATGTTGTGAATTGGTCGGTCGGGTGTATTAAATGATTGTTTAGAAGCAATTTCAAAGGCTTCTTCAAGTTGATTGGTGAATGTTGCGATTAATTCTTTCATGATTAATTTAATTAAAGTGGAATGTTTCCATGTTTTTTTAATGGTAGATTTTCAGCTTTTTTCTCTAGCATTTTAAATCCTAATACTAATTTTTGGCGCGTTTCTTCAGGCAGGATCACATCGTCAACAATCCCTCGTTCTGCTGCCCGATACGGGTTAGCAAAGGTGTCTGCATATTCAGCCTCCTTTTCAATCCATTTTTGAGACGGGTCTGTTGCGGCATTAATTTCTCTTCTAAAAATTATTTCTGCTGCTCCTTTCGCCCCCATGACCGCAATTTCAGCAGTTGGCCACGCATAACTCAAGTCTGCACCAAGGGATTTAGAGTTCATAACGCAATATGCGCCACCATAGGCTTTTCTGGTTATAACAGTAATTCGAGGAACCGTAGCTTCAGCAAAGGCATAAATTAATTTAGCTCCGTGTGATATTATTCCATTCCATTCTTGGTCTGTACCCGGCAAGAACCCTGGAACATCTTCTAAGATAAGAAGGGGAATATTAAATGAATCACAGAATCTCACAAATCGTGCGCCTTTTCTTGATGCGTTTATATCTAAAACGCCAGCTAATTCGGCAGGCTGGTTGGAAACCACACCAATCGTTCGACCTTCTAATCGAGCAAACCCAACAACAATGTTCTTTGCATAATCCTCTTGTACTTCCTTGAATGACGCATCGTCAACCAATGAATCGATAACTCTTCGGCAATCATAAGGTAAACCACTATTCGTCGGAAGTATGGTTTTTATAGCCTCGATTTTTGCTTTTGAAAACTCAAAAACCGCCGTTTTAGGGGCCTCCTCGTAAGCGTTTTGAGGTAAATATGTCAATAATGCGCGTGCATTCTTCAAACATTCCACATCATTACCCGCCACAAAATGGTTAACACCGCTTCGCTCTGCATGGGTTTTTGCGCCGCCGAGGTCTTCAGAAGTTACTTCTTCATGCGTCACTGTTTTAACCACATTAGGTCCAGTTACAAACATATAGGAGGTATCCTCCACCATAAAAACAAAATCGGTTAGTGCAGGGGAATAGACCGCTCCCCCGGCACAGGGACCCATGATTAAAGAAATCTGAGGCACCACACCGCTTGCTCGGGTATTTCTAAAAAATATTTCAGAATACCCAGAAAGAGATACTACCCCTTCTTGAATTCGTGCACCACCCGAATCATTTAATCCAATAATTGGAGCCCCGTTTTTCAAGGCTAAATCCATTATTCTGCAAATCTTAGCGGCATGCGTTTCGGAAAGTGAACCTCCTAATACCGTAAAGTCCTGAGAATATACATATACTAATCGGCCATGTATGTTTCCAAACCCGGTGATTACACCATCGCCAGGAAAACGCTGTTTATCCAAATCAAACGCTGTTGATCTATGTTCTACAAAGGCTCCAATTTCATTGAACGAACCTTCGTCTAACAAAAGTGCTAAACGTTCCCTAGCTGTTAATTTCCCTTGCGCATGATGTTTCTCGATGCGATCTTTGCCTCCTCCAACATGGATTTGAGCGCGTCTGTCCTTGAGGTGTTGATTTTTATCTTCCATCGGCTTCAAAAGTACATCATTTCGCGCTAATAATTGGTTTTGAAATGAGATTCGCAACGGTTAATACCCCTAAAAAAAATAGAGAGGAAGCAAATGGTTCATGAAAAAAAACCAAAAAAACTCCTGTCAAAGCAAATCCAGAAATCTTGAGTAAATGGGCTTTATTTGAGGTAAACATAAGCATACGTGTGCGCTGCTCAAGTTTCCAACGCATCCATTCATTCAGGATAATTAAAGGAATTAAAATATATCCTTGCGCAATGCCCATGTCTTTGTATGCAAGGAAATTCTTGAAGGAGGACCAAATCCCATTACCTGACAATACGATGAGCGCGATCACCAAGATCAATTCGAACCAAGGCAAGGCAAGTCCCATCGGATCACGGAATTCTCGGTGCCGAACTATTCCTACCACCGCGTTCAGGAACACATCAATGGCATAAAACCAACAGATAAAATCGAATGACCAATGCCAAGCAAATACTCCAATGAGCGGCAGGAGGACCTCCGCCAAAATGCGTTGGATTCGATTATCCGTCATCTGCGATTTTTTAATACCGCAACACGGTCTTTAGTAAGTTGGTATTCCGGATTAACTTTAAGGACTTTAGCGTAGGTTAGTAAGGCATTCGATCGGTCGCCTTTATCCTCATAGATCAATCCTAAATTATGTAAGGTCTCGATATGCTTTGGATTTACATCAAGTGATTTACTGTAAAAAAACATAGCGCTATCAAGGTTCTCATCATCAAACTGTTGGATAGACCCTAAGTGAAAATAGGCTTCACAATACGTGCTATCTAGTCCCGCCATTCGACGATATAACTTTTTAGCATCCTCCGTTTTTCCGTATTCATAGGTTGCATAAGCCAAGGAATATGCAACTTCAGCATTGGCAGGTTTTAATTTACTTGCTGTTGTAAAATACTCAATGCATAATGGATCTTTTTCGTATTGATAAATTGTACCTAACATCATATAGCCGAGAAAAAACTTATTGTCTTGCTGCACCGCAGTTTCATAGGAGGATTTCGCCAATTTGTAATTCCCTTGACTTAAATAAATTGATCCTTTAAGGATATAGGCATCTCGATACCTTGGATTAATTCGCAAGGCTTTATTAATTAAGGTAAATGCATTTTCTAAATCTCCACGAAAGGAAGATACACTTGCCATTCCAATAATTGCTTTTAGATTTTTAGGGTCTTTCTTTAGCACCTTACCAAAATGATATTGCGCCGAAGTAAAGTCAGAAACTAAAAAATCCTTTTTATTAATTAATGCCAAGGCATATAATAATCGGTTTTCATTACTTGAACTGTCCAGTCTAAATGCATGGGCCGCATCCGTCAACAACAACTTGTAATCTAAGGAATCTAAGGATCTATTGGCTCGTTGTTGCAACAAAGGAATACTGTCGGGATACTTTTGAACCAATTGGTCAAGCGTGAGGTGCTTATCTTGTTCTTCTTCTAACGAACCACAGGCAAAAAAAAGGATTGCTGTAAGTACAAAAAATAGGTGCTTTATCATGGGTGCAAAATTAAACAAAATGAAAGTGTTATTTTTGTAAAAATAAATAAGATGAAACGCTTTCTGATTTTCTTAGTGCTTATCGCAATAACAAGTTCAAACGCTATTGCTCAAGGGTGTAGTCAGTGTAAATTGATGGCGGAGCAAGGGGTGGGCATTGATGATACCACGTTTGCGAGCAACATCAACTCTGGAATTCTATATTTAATGGCGTTCCCCTATTTAATTTTACTCATTCTTTTTAGAAAGCAAATCACTCGGTTTTTAAAATCGTTTTTTGCTCAGGTAAAATCTCCCCAGTAGATTATTATCTTACCGGTACTTTTACCGCTCTCTAACAATTCATGGGCGCTATTAAGGTCATCGTGATGAAATGTTGTGGCAGGTAACGGGTTTAGCAACTTATTCTGATATAGATTAAAGGATTGGTTGAGATGGAAAGAAAGTACCGAAGGACTCACGTCTGCAATCTTTAACATATTGACCCCAATCATTGCTTTGGATTGCATCATCAATGGAATTGGAGAATAAAACCCTGTTTTTCTAACAAAATTCAACAGGGATAGTATCCCGAATTTTGCTTGCAATAACCCGGCTCCTCCAAACAAGAATAATTTGCCTCCACTACCAATTAACCTAAGGTCTTTTCGTACCGTGGATCCAGCCACTGCATTAAATGAAGCTATAAGCGTATCATTTCCTAGTAATTGTTGAATGGATTGATCATACGTATGTTGATCTGAAACGACAATGTGTGTTGGGCTTAATGTGTTTAATGCCGCTACTTTTTCTTTAGAACTTACTCTCGCAATCGTTTTTATTCCCTTCAGATGTAAGAATTGCAGTAACAAACTGCCAACTCCACCAGCCGCTGCATGTACCAGTGCAAATCTCCCTTTATGAGCCTCAGAAATTTGATCAGCCATGTATGATGCGGTTACGCCCTGCGTGCACAATGATAAAGCATCTCCTGCATTCATATCCCCAATTTCAACGATGGCATCAGAACTGGTTATAACGGCAGTTGCATAGCCCCCGAAGCGACAAAAACCAGCTACACGTTTACCAATCAAATGCTTGTGATCCTCATCAAAAACGCGTTCAACGACACCAACAATATCATAACCTGGTACGAACGGAAACGAAGGAGCCTCTCGATATTTACCTCTTCGAGCCATCACATCAGCAAAATTCAATCCGAATGCGGTGACAGCAATAAGCACTTGGCCTTCCTTGAGCGGTGGCAACTGCACTGGCTTTAATGCAAAAGCGGTGGTCGAATCACCCGGTTTAACCAAATAAAAACCTTGGGTCATTTGTTGTTGTTTTTTAAGGTTGATTTTTCAGTTAACACCAAGCGCAACTGAACAAACAAGTTGTTTGTTTGAACGCCAGGGATTGGCTTTGGATAGAAATAAAACCCTGCGTTTGCATGAAGCAACCAAATTTTATACCCAACAGTGGGTGTAAATCCGATCATGGCACGGTCAAAATCCGACCTCACAGCTGCTTGCGCGCCAAACGTAAAGCTTATCCTGTTTGGGCGAAACCAATACCCTGCATCCGCACCCAATACACCCGCTTTATAATCATAATTGGCCCCGATGTTAAACGCATGCGCATTAGGGCTTTTCCATTTAACCTCCTTGATTCGCTTTTCAAAGCCAAGTTCCAACACAATATTTCGCCCCTGCTGAAAACCGAAGTAAGGACCGCGCTGAATTTTTGTAAAATCAAACAAAGCATTCTTTTGGCATAAGCCAGAACAAGAAAAAAGCAGAAAGAATAAAAAAATCTTCATGGGGTAAATTTAAAGGCTTTTCATGCTATGATTTATCTCAATACTAAACATTTTTTTTAAGTTTGGTTATGCTTAATCCATTTGATGATTCATATTTTATGCGTCAAGCGCTTCTTGAGGCAGAAAAAGCCATGCTTGAGGGTGAAGTGCCTGTTGGCGCGGTAGTGGTTGCCGGAAACCAAATTATAGGCCGCGGATACAACCTCACAGAAAAACTTCATGATGTTACAGCCCACGCAGAAATTCAAGCGATTACCGCCGCAGCGAATTATCTAGGTGCAAAATACCTAAAAGATTGTTCGCTTTATGTGACACTCGAGCCCTGTCCCATGTGCGCCGGTGCTTTGTATTGGAGTCAACTTGGAAAAATCATCTTTGGAGCGCCGGATCTAAAACGCGGTGCAATGCGGCACAACCCTTCATTATTTCATCCATCTACAACCGTAATTGGCGGGATTGAAGAAGCAGCTTGCGCTAAGCTAATGCGCACTTTTTTTGAAGACAAAAGATAACAAAGGCCCTCGTGTTTGTGTATATTTGTGCAAGAATTAAGAAAACATGAAAATTAACGCACAACACGCGCCAAAACCGGTAGGTCTTTATCCACATGCTAGACGCGTTGGAAACTTGTTGTTTCTTTCGGGTGTTGGTCCTCGCGTGGCGGGTTCAGATGCGACAGATTCTATGGTGCCTGGATTAGTACTTGACAAAAATGGAAACTTTTTGGAGTTTGATTTTGAAGCCCAATGCCGAAGTGTATTTGATAACGTACGATTAATTCTGGAGGCGTCAGGTTCAAGTTGGGATGAATTGGTAGATGTTACCGTCTTTCTAACGAACATGAAACGGGATTTTCATACCTATAATAAGTTGTATGCGGAATACTTTGCATCGAATCAACCGTGTAGAACCACCGTTGAAATAAACTCCCTTCCAACTCCGATCTGTATTGAATTAAAATGTATAGCGACCATAAAAGATTAAATTATGACTGGTTTTATTCTTCGAATTTTTATTGCCCTTACGCTGCTCTTTGGTACCATAATTTTATTTTCCACCGGATATTGGGGTTGGGGTCTTACCTCTGTGCTCCCACTTGCATTAGTGATTTTTTCGTTTTTCAGAAATGAACAGGTCATCTTAGCACTTAACCAAATGCGACTTGGAAATCAAGATAAAGCAAAGAAGTATATTAATCGGATTACAGCGCCTCAGTATATGACCCGCAGGCAACATGCCTACGTGCTGTACTTGAAAGCATTAATGAACGCACAAGATATAGGATTTGCTCAAAGCGAACAATTGCTAAGAAAGGCCTTATCCCTTGGTTTACGGACAAACGAGGATAATGCGGTGGCGCGGATGCATTTAGCTGGAATTTGTGCACAAACCGGAAGAAGACCGGAAGCTAGTGCCTTATTAACCGAGGCGAAAAAATACGACAAGAACGGCATGTTAAAAGATCAAATCAAAATGCTTCAAAATCAAATGCAAGCAGTCCCTTCAAAAAATCAAATGCGCATGGCGCAAATGATGGGAGGCAGAAAGAAAATGCCAAAAATGCGCTAATCATTGAAAAATAGAATTTACGCCTCCCATTGGGAAGACTACGAACTTATTGATGCTGGAAATGGATTAAAGCTTGAACGCTGGGGTAAATTCATAACCATACGGCCCGATGTGAATGCCTATTTTCAGCCTCAGCTATCAAAACAAGAGTGGGAGCGAAAAGCACACTTTGTCTTTAAAGAAGAAAAGGGCGTATTTGGCACCTGGTTAAATAAAGGAAACCTACCCCTTAATTGGGATATTGAGTTTGAAGGGGTGCGGCTTAGCATCTTTTTAAAAAATACAAAACATACGGGGGTGTTTCCAGAACAAAACCTCAACTGGAAAACAATCAAAGAATTTGTTAAATCAGAAGATTCCTTTCTAAATTTATTT
>CANHSL010000030.1 GCA_947463385.1 Flavobacteriales bacterium | reverse complement strand
TACCCATCCACTGAAGTAAGCGAAGAAGAACGAAAAGTGGTTCGAAATTCGGTCAATCAAACCTGGAAAGAAATCTATTATCAACTCGGACGAAATAAGAAAAACCCATTAAACGATGATGATTTTCTTCGAACCCATTGGATCATGTATTTCAAATATTCTCGAAAGCGCGGCGACGATTATATTCGATATTTACTGGATGAAGAATTCAATCCTAAAGTAGTTCTAAAAAAAGTAGCTGTTCAGGCTGCAGGGATTGAAATCATTAAAGAACAACGCGATCTAGAAACAGAACAAGAGGATGACGATGACCTGGAGGATACACCAACATTTACCTCCAGCTTAAGTTTAACAGACATCAAAGCCTATGTAGACAGTTTAAGAGAAGTGGTAGGGCATTGGTATAACACCTTTAATCCGGATTCGGATAAATTCTCTGCATTGGAGAAGTTATGGATGGATCGCTTAAATCGGATTGGGATCGGATATTTTCGGCCCTTGATAACTGCGCTATTTTCTGCAAAGCATATTAGCCAAGCTGAACGTATTACCGCACTCCAAGAAATAGAACGGTTTATATTCGTTGCGTTTCGTGTATGCAGAGCGCAGTCAAATTACGGAAACAGTAAATATTACAACCTGGCACGTGGAATCTATAGGAATGAACTTCCCATCGACTCCATACTCAGTGCATTAGCGGAAAACACGCAATGGACAAGAAATGAAAATGGAACCTTAAAAACAACTTGGTTTCTTGACTATTTAGACCGGAAATTCAATTCGGATGGAACGGGTTATTACGGATGGAATGGCTTGAGGTATTTCCTATACGAATATGAGGAAGAATTAATGCGTGCTAGAAACCAACCCAAGCTAAGCTGGCAACTATTTATTCGCAGTGAGCATGACCGAATCTCCATTGAACACATTTATCCACAAACAGCAACAGCAGCGTGTTGGGAAACTTATTTTGGAACGCTTACAGAAGCCGTAAAAAAGCGGTACAATGGAAGCCTTGGGAATTTATTACCGCTCTCTTCTTCCATTAATTCGAGTTTACAAAATGACTGTTTTGAAAGTAAAAAACAGGTAATTCACAATACCGAAGGGCACGTTAAACGGAATGGGTATATGAATGGTAGTTATTCAGAACAGGAAGTTGCGCAGCTTAAGGATTGGACTCCGGAACAAATTAGGAAACGGGGACTAAAATTACTCGAATTCATGGAAAAGCGCTGGGAAATTAAGCTTGGAAATGAGGAACAAAAATTATTACTTTTGGGAGTTAACCTTTAGCATATGCTGGAAATCATTGGGATATATTTCGCTTCAAGAACGATAGGAGAATTAGCTTCTCCAAGGGCTATTCCTCGGGGCTCTATAGATTCTTGACCTTCCTTTTTTGGTTTGTATTTGAGTTTATTGGTGCAGTAATTGGCATCTTACTTTTTGGTAATGAAGGGTTTCTATTTTACATTTTTGCAATAGTTGGTGCGGTGTGTGGATTTCTACTACTCAAGGCGATTGTTAATCGGCTACCAAATAAGAATACATTAGAAGAAGAAGAAGTGATTGATTAGTTAGCGAGCTTGCGGCCTTAAATCTTATTGCGATGAAATTGACTCGATTAGGGCTAGTTTAGTCTTCAAACGTAGTGTTTTCTACATTAAACTGGCTCAAGGCCTTAATTTTTTGGTTTTCGTCTATCTTAACCTCATAGGTAATTAAACTATTTTGATACTTAAGCATTGTAGGCCGATAACATCTAAACTCCACTTTACATAACCAAACAGTCATTGCTCCATCATTTCGAACGTATGAAAGGGTTTCTGGAACCCAGTGAAATTGATTGTTCACACGTTCAATATTAGGACCATTAAAAAGTTGGTTGATATAGTCTGGTGTCTTGTTTTTTGCAAGGATGTATTGTTCTATTTCATCCGAGAACCACGTGTAAGCATCAAAACCGTCCTGGCCATAGCTGCTAAAAAATGCTTGGAGAAAACTAGAGGTTCTGGCTTTAGCCTCTGCAAAATTCTGCTTGGAGGTAAAAAAGATGGATTGCTTTGCTGTGTTGATGCTTTCTTTTAAAACATCCATTTCTTCTTGTGCCGCATAATCGCTTTGGGCCGCGTATTCTTTTTCCGCTTTCGCCCAAAACAAGTCACCTTCCTTGGTCCCAATGGGATATTTAACCGTTAATTCATGGTTAAGGGCATCAAGTTCCCCTTGGCATTTGCGCGTATTTTGGGAAAAGGTGCTTTCGATTCTCTTGTCATTAATTTTCTGCACTAAAGCATCAACTTCATCTTGAAACTGAAATTCATTGTTCGATATGCGGTTCTTTAATTCATTGAGTTCTAACTTTTCGGCATTATTCAGTAGGGCCTCACATTCACAGCGTTTATTTACCAAATTCAAAGATTCACTGGAATTGTTCTTACTTTCAAAAAAATTAAGATAGGCCCAACCAGCGATCAACAGCAAGGGTATCACCATCCCAAGCACCACGAGCGGTTTTACCCTTTTTTTATTTTTTGGAGGGGTGTTAATAGGCGGCTCTTTTCCGTGTTCTTTTTCAACAACCCCGAGCATTTCATTGTACTCTGCCTCAGAAATAGAACCTGAAGCATACAATTCTTCGATCATCTTTATTTGATCTTCCTTTTTTGACATATCACCTTAAATTAAATATATTTTCGAATATATAAAGATACGCCAACATTTGCTGCACTTCAGTTGAAAATTCGGGTTGAGCGGTTAAAATTTTCCCCTCAAAATCATATAGTTTTCCACTATTAACATAATATGCATAAGACGTTTCATTCAAGGTATAGGAACCACAAAATAATTGTTCGTTTTTAAGATAAAACTTAACCAATATGTTTCCTTGCCTCGTTTCAATGCTTGCCTGATAAATATTGTAACTCGGGCCTATATCAAAGGAGGTGTAGCTCGCATTAAAAACCGTGTCATGAACCAAAGAAGCCGTTGTTTTCTCATGTACTTGGGTTCCTGGCCTTTGAAGAAGGCGATCGCAACGCATTGCCTCACGGCTAAGTCTCTTAACATTCAAGACTTTCAACGAATTACTTCCCATACTACATCCTTGGTGCCCTGAATCTCCAGCAGTTAAGGGACAATCATCGTATGCATCCGTTATTCCATCGGAATCGTAATCATTGCATCCGTCCAAGGAACTTAACCCTGGTATATCGGGGCAAACATCGGCATCATCGCGCACAGAATCTAAATCTCGGTCTGAGCAACCATCGCAGGCTTTGGTACCGTACACCTCGGGGCACTGATCGTAATAATTACGAATGCCGTCGCTATCCGTGTCTTGAATCAAGGGAAGCAGGAAATAGCCTATAGCAATCACACTCACTGCAGAAACCGCACCTATAATCCATTTTAACGGCGAATTCGTTGGTGCTTCTTCCGAATCTTTGAACACAGGAACCGCCAAATGCTCTTGCACGATTTCGCGCATTTGTCGCGCCTCCTTCGGGCTTATGGAGCCCGCTTTCAAGAGCTCGTCGATCATGTGATTTCTATTGTCTATTGGATCAATCGACATACGTATGCCTTTTCATTTCCAACGTTTTCATTCTCTTTTTTTGTGATGCAGTTAATAATCCACCATTCTTCTCAATTTCTATTAATCCGTTTAATTCTGCTTGTTCTGCGTGAGTCAACCCCTTTCCCATGGGTTTAGGTTTAGGTTCCGGCTTGACAATGATAGGTTTTGGTTTTAAGGTTCCTTTCAATTCAAAGTATGCATTGAGTTCCTGCACCGTTTGATTTGATTTAACATCCTTGAATCCTTTTGTTTCAAATTTAGAAAATTCATAGTGCCCATTTACAAATCTTATCCAATGTTCACCTGCGGTTGCTTTACAAGAAGGAGGTGCTTTTATGGCTAAACCTTGCTCTAGTTTTTTTCTTTCTAATTCCACCATGCGTTCCTTAGAACATCCATGAAAATTCGCCGATCCTTTCTCTTCAGGACATTGGTCCAAGGAGTCGCTTACTCCGTCACTGTCCCTATCCGGACAACCCGAACAGCTGGAGCTCCCCGGTTCGTTTAAACAGCTATCGGCTTTGTCGGCCACACCATCGTTGTCCCTATCCGGACACCCTTTGCACGTTTTTGAGCTTTCCATGGGGCACTCATCTTCTGAATCCGCGAAGCCGTCGTTGTCGCTATCCAGGCAGCCTTGGCAGGTTCCACTTACCGCTGGGCAATTATCGTTGCGGTAGTTGTGAAATCCGTCGCCGTCGCTGTCCCATAAAAACGCAGGAACCATGGTAAAAAAACTGAGGACAAAAAGCACAAGGACCCCTGCAGCGCTGACAAGGAGAACGGTTTTACGTTTACCAGACGGTTCGATGTTCTGGGGAGCACGGTCGGCATTTAGCGCAGAAGCATCCTTGTTTTCTCGGTGCAACTCCTGTTCCAAGAGCTCCAACATTTGGTCAAATTCTTCTTTAGAGATGGATCCCTGATCGCGCAGCTCCACGAGGGTTTTTATCCGATCAACTACGCTTTTCATTCACTAATTCAGCTTATTCTTGAGCGGGTTAGAACCTTCAGGATGTTCGATTGCATTAAAAATAAGGTCCAATAAATACGGATAATTGCGGAACTCAATCAACCTTCCTTCAAGGTAAGCAATCCTATCCCCTACGGGGTTATTCTTCCATAACACAAAGTAACGGTCAAAGTCCGAATATAACAATTGGATTTTATCGGCATAGGCGGACAGGATGGGCTTCACGGTTTCTGCCTCCTTTTTAAGCGATTGGTACGTTGCAAACTTGGATTCCTTACCTGTGAAATCTGTCAGCTGGTTTTTCACGTTGGTGACGCTTTTAAAGTCAGATGACAACAAGGCTTTGAACGATGCTAAGTCGCTTGACAATTGTTGATATTCCTCTAAATTAACGTAGAGATTCAGTAAGGGGTATAGTCCTGCTAATTTCGTCCACACATCGTTCACAGAACCTTTGCTCGTCTGATTCACGGCATCGTTCAAGGTTATCTTTACCTTAGCAATGAGGGTTGAATCCTCGGTGCGCTGTTTTTGTAATTTAACCCTAAGTTCTTCCTGCTTCTGAAGTTGCTGGTTTAATTCCACCAAGGATGTAGAATCCCCAGTTCTTATTTCCTGCCAATTCTTCGCAGGTGATTTCGCGGTTTTGAGGGATTCGATGTACGGCAGCACCGTTTCTTCGATTTTTTTATTGATTTCATAGATATATTTGAGCGTATCTATTGAGGATGCTTGTTTTTTATCTGCAACAGGAAGCCCTTGGCTCCGGGCACAAGAGGCAAATAAGAAGAGGCCAAACAGGATTATCAGTGTTTTCATTGCTTTTTACATAGTTCGTTTAAATAAAAGTCATATCCGGCAAAGGTGATGCAGTGTCTATTGTTTTTGTAAATATCCCGATTATCTAAATAATCGCTGTATTGCCTTTCAATTAGCTCAAAATCCGACAAAGCACTCAAATAATTGGCTTTTTGCCCTGACGCAACGCAGCCGTTCAGTTTGCCATACAACCTGTTAATGTCATCCTGTATATGTTGGCTTCGGGCTGAGGAAAACCTTTCTTTTTTAAAGGCAGCAATGGTGGAGGCGATGCGGTTGAATGCCGCAATGTTTTGGTAATTCTCCAAGCAAGGGTTCACTTTTGCAGGGTCAGGATACAGTTTTGATTGACTGATTAGCAACATATATAAGGCTGCGCGGTTATTTATGTTGGCACAGTCCTCGTTTTTTTTATGGTTGTACGAAATCACTAAGCTGAACAATTTGGCGCGGTTCAATTGCGTGTTCAGGTTCCTTTGGTCTTCAAGCACCATCCCAGCGTCGATGATGTTTTGCGTAAGCTCCTTGCAAGAATCTTCGCAGTAGGGTTGTTTTGAAAGGGCCTCAATGCGTTGGGTCAGTGCAGCGATGGTAGGATTCTCGTCACCGCCCGGTTCTATAGGACCTGTAGGACGCTCAACCCACCAATACCCCAATACGATGAAACCCAAGGCACAAGCCATCATGATCAACAGTTTTTTGTTTTGCTTCATTGTTTCTTTTTATTTTCCAAATCCTTTTTTCTTCTCATCTGAGTTGTTGACAAGCCATTTTTTTCATTTAATATCAATAGGTCTAATTCTGCCTGTTCTGCTGGGGTTAACCCCTTTCCCTTTGGAGGTGTAGGGCCTACGGGGCCTTTAGGTGGTTGGGGATTTTGTTCTGGAAGCGGTACTTGCAAACCGTAAAAGGCATTGAGCTTTTCCACCGTTTCTTTGGTGGATACAGACTTATATGCCCTTTTCTCATAGTCGGAGTATTCATAACGCTTGTTCTTGAGGCGCAACCACTTCTTCGTAACCACATAGTTACCAAATGCTGATGGTACCATAACCGCCTCCCCGTTTTGCAACTTTTCAGTGTCATCTATGGTAGGTGGCGCTTGAGTTTCTGGACAACCTTGGTTGATTTTTAATCCTTTCTCTTCAGGGCAATGATCCAAAGAGTCGCTTACTCCGTCGCTGTCCTTGTCCGGACAACCCGAACAGTTTGAGCTCCCCGGTTCGTTTAAACAGCTATCCGCTTTGTCGGCCACACCATCGTTGTCCCTATCCGGACACCCATTGCACGTTGTTGAGCTTTCAGTGGGGCACTCATCTTTTGAATCCGCGAAGCCGTCGTTGTCGCTGTCTAGGCAGCCTTGGCAGGTACCACTTACCGCTGGGCAATTATCGTTGCGGTAGTTGTGAAATCCGTCGCCGTCGCTGTCCCATAAAAACGCAGGAACCATGGTAAAAAAACTGAGGACAAAAAGAATAAGCATTCCGGCAACGCTGCCAATAATAATACCTTTATTTCTTTTTCGTTTTCGTTCGCTATCGGCCCGCTCTGAACGCATCCGTTCTTCCTCTTGCGCTTGTTGCTGAAGTTTATCTTGTTCGTATGCTTGAAGCTTTTGCTTCACTTCGATTGCTAGTCTTGGATGGGTTTTATCATGCAATTTGTTGAACCAGGTCAAGGCAAGGTCAAGGTTGTTTCCTCTAAAAGCACGGTTCAATTCTTCCAAGCAGTCATTGTCTTCTTTTTGGTGCTGTGCTTTTACTTGATTTGCGTGTATTTTGTCTTCCTCACGCTGCAAAGCAGCTTTCAAGTTTGGAGAAATATGCAACTTGTATGGAGAATCATTCCAAACTTTTAATGCTTCTTGGATTGCCCCTTGTTCAATGTACGTATTTAATTGTTTTTCAAGGGCTTGCAAATATTGAATACGCTGCTGTTCCTCATTTCTTCTATCGATTTCCTCCTTTTTTTGACGCTCGATAGAAATTGTTCGCTCTAGACGAATTTTAGCCACATCAAAATACGATCCTTCCCAATATACTGAATTAGCGTAGGTCCCGTTAGCATCAGGTGCATTATAAAGCCAAAGCCATTCGCTTAAGTGAGCAATACTGGCATCACCGGTTAAAAATTCATCCAGTTGAGATTCATCTGAATAATACGTGAAATGGCTCCCCGATAAGAACGGTGCTTGCGTGTTGCGGACTCGAGTGCTTAACCCCGACAAATAGTGTTGAATTTCCTCTGCTTCAAAATTGTTTTTAGTACCATCTTTAACGCGTTCGGCGTATAAATCAGAGATGGCCCTTAAAATCAACCTGGGACTTTGATTCAATTGCAGGTTCTCCGGCAATATCAAAGAAAATACGACATGGCCAGGTCGCCCAAGATCGCTGGTGGTTCTTGCTTCACGAATCCGGGTATTTACAAAGCTGATCATTAAATAACCGCCAGTGCGATGAATCATGTAAAAACCAGAGCTACCAACTTTCGTTGAAATATCCCTGAACCGATCTTTTTGTACGGCTTTTACAGAAGAAATGTCGTGGGTATGAAACATCCCGTTCCTTTCAAAACCGTCGCGAATTCCCCAAATGGAAAAATGAATAGTGCTCATATAATTGGATTAAAACCAGCCACCGCCACCGCCACCGCCAGCCATATCCTCTTCAAATTGCTGCAGTAAAAGTTTTGGATAAGTGATAAGGTTCGTGTTCGTATTCGGATCGCAGTCTTCCAAAATATACCCAAATTTTGCTGGACCAAGGCTAAATGGAAACGTTTTAAGAACCAACTTAAACTCACCCTTTGCCTCTTTACACGCTTGCAGAAAATTCTTATAATGCTTCGAGATATACTCATCGCAAAACTTTTGTTTATTGGCTTCCGGAAAGAGATCTGCTTTCGTCAGGATTAAATAAATTGCGTCGGTTCTTCTCAAGATATTGAACTTCTTGAGCAGCGCCAACGTCTCTTGTAAATGTTGATCTTGGTCAAGGATCTTCACTCTATTTTCCCCAAAATAATTGATAACAAAAATCAATATCTTACCGTTTTCACTATCGAGGTAATCTTTGTACCCTTGGAATTCGGTAATTCCCCCCTCTGCAACAGCTTTAATACGCTCTCCTGCCATATCCAGAAAATTCGCCGATTGAACGAATTTTTTATCCTCATACTTAAAATCGACGGGGACGAAATTAATAAACTCACTTGGCGTGGACTCGGGTAAATGGCCAGCTGCCATGCCTAAGTTCAATTGATTTTTATATTTATTTCCAAAGGAGTTATCTGGTACATTTCGCAACACACCAATGCTGTTGGTGTAGGAGAAAAAGGAGGCCAGCATGGTTGATTTACCTGATCCCCTCATTCCTAAAAAAAACACATCGGTTGATTTCTTTCTCAAGGCAGGCAATTCATTCAACGGCGGCCATTTAACATCTTTGTCATTTTCGAAAGATATCAAGCGGTCAATTAAATCATCGCTGCACCCTTGTTGATATAAATCTTCGCGGGTAATGAGTTTGCGATTCAAGCCCATTTGAATATCCTTGATCAATGCTTCACCCGACGAAATGTCCACTAAAAGACTTTCCCGAGACAAGCCACCTGGAATTATTGGCCCAGGTCCTTCTGGTTGTGGTGGTGGTGGAAACCCAGGTGGTGGTGGTGGTGGCGGTGGCGGTGGTGTGGGTGGTGTTGATGTATATCCAATTAATGTCAATGTTGATTCATCCAAGCCAGCATCTGTAAGGGCTTCAATGCTAATTTCATTTTTTGCTACTGAATCGATAATGAAGTGGGTTGGCAATTGATTTAATTGCTCTGCGCTAAGGCCTTTGTCCACCATTTCACCGAGGGTAATATTCATCCGTTGATGGTAGTCTAACAGATCATTGGTACTGCGTGTTTTTATCGTTTTTAGAATAAAGTCCACTAAGGCTTGATCCACAGGGTCTCTTTGTATCATTGAAAAAAATATTAATAAGTGGTAACGGTGTTGATTTTATCGCTTTTTGGTGGAGCTTTTCGTCGTTCAGACAAAAATACCGGGAGTAAAATAATGCCGTTAATTAAAAGTAACGAAATCAATGTCAGTACTGGATTGGATGTAAGTGAAGAGCTTGGACTATCAATCGCTGATTTTTTATCCCGTAGCTTCTGAATTTCGGAAGAGTCGGGGATACTCAATCCAATGGTTGGATAACTTGACGCAACGGTGCGAAAGGAATCTCGAATTAAGTCTAAATGCCGATCCAAATAATCTACGGCCAATTTTTGTTTAAAGTTATGCGCCTCAATTACAGTGATCGTGTCTTCATTAAGTTCCAAACACGGTGTTATTCGTTTTAAAATCCAATCTTTTTGAGGTTTCAATGCAGCCCTCATGTCTGCTTGTAATTCTTCAGCGGTGGTGCCATGAATCGATGAAACCCGTAGCTTTGTTAATCCATAACGCGCAGCGATTGCCGTTGCATTATCTGTATGTGAGGCTATTTTTTGGTAATCGGTATATAATGCTAAACTTTGTGATTCAAAGTGCTTTTCAATCTTACCCGTCGTATTCGTTTTTAAAGTATTGATAAACGTTTGCTTTTCTGCTGCAAGGTTCCGCGTATTTTCCAACTCGCTGAATTCCACATTGAACATGTGAACCGTATAATAATTGATCGGCAGCGCCACGAGGATATAAAGCCCCCACCACGGAGCCTTCCCCATATTAAAAGATGCGGCGGTAGGACGTGTTTCCTTTCTAAGAGCAATGAGAATCCCAATGATATAATTCATTAGGAAAATCAAACCAAAACTCAGTGGTATTGCAATAAAAATCGATGCACCATGGGCGTACATCGTACCTATAAACATACCCACTAGTATAATGAACAGGCAAACATATTGAGCATTTTCAATGAGTATCTTAATTTTTTCTTTGGATTCAGTAGACATATATTAGGTTTAATTCAAAGATATGTAATTTCAATAAATAACATTATAATGCCTTCGCTTTTTTAACGGCTTTATCAGACTGGACCACCGGACCGATTTTTTGCTGTTGTTGGTTCAGACCTGTATCGTATAGAATTCTCATAATTTGCTTATTGCTTAGGTTTTTATTCGCACTTTTCATCAGACCAATAACTCCTGCAACCATTGGAGAAGCCATGCTGGTACCATCCATGTATCCAAATTGGTTTCCAGGCAAGGTACTGTAAATACTTACCCCTGGGGCGCTTAGGCATGATCCGTTATTGACCAACGTTTTGAAGTAATTACTAAAGGCTGCTTTGTTCTTTGTGTTATCACATGCGGCAATTTTAATGACTTTATCGCTTCGTTGCATGGGGTCCATACCCACCACCAGGTTTTGATTTCCGGCGGCTATCACCACCGTTACCTTGTTGTCTTCTGCCATCTGAAATAATTCGTTCCAAAAAGCCGATTCATCTTGTCCGTATTGATTCATGAACTGTTGCTGTTGTTCGGGGGATAAATTTTTAATGTCGTCAGTATACCATTTACCGAGTGACATATTGATTACATCCGCATTGTTTTTAATGGCGTATAAAATACCATCAACCACATCTGTCATGTAGAACCCTCCACCCTGTCCAGATGCTTGTATAGGCATCAGAAGGCAATTTGGCGCAACTCCTGTTATGCCTTTGCCATTATTCCCAACAGCGCCTACAATACCAGCTACATGGGTGCCATGTTTTTTGTCTGGGCCACATGTAATAACCCGGTTATGGTTGATTACATTGTAAGGTTTAACGATACGGGACTTCAATTCTATGTGATTTAAATCAAACCCGTCATCAATGATGGCAATTACAACGGATGTATCTCCGGTTGTGTAATCCCAAGCGATTGGTGTGTTGATAGTTTTCCAAGGGCCAAATTTCATATTGTCTTGAAAAGAAGGATCGTTAAACGTTCGCATGCTGTTGAACACGGCTTCATCCCAAATCAGCATTTCATAGGAGGTCAAGGTTGTCTTTATTTTATTTTTCATTCCCTGACGTTCGTTTTCTGGGAACTCTAATTGTAAGCGTCTTGTTTCTTCATCGTAATAAACAATTTGATATTTATCCTCTGGAAATGCTTGTTTTAATGCAACCGAAAACTGCTGAAAATTATCGGTCTTTTTTTTGAGTGCAATGTTCAATACATTCCCAACCACTTTTGATTTTGAGTCATCGTCGTCAATAATATCCCCCGGATCTACAGGTCGAATACGGGATCTCTGTTGAGGAGGGACAATGTCCCGATATGCCTCATTCAATTCTTCCTGGGTCATTTCTGAAGGGGGTTTAGCGGGGCTTGCATCACAGGATCTCAAGAGAAACCACACCAGCAGTAATAACAGGATTAATAGCAGCCACCAATATTTTTTACCAAACCCTTCGATGTTATCGAGAAATTGAGTAAATCCGTTGCTCGTAGGCGGTACAGGAGTTCTTTTTTTAGAGATAGTAGGCGCAACGTTTTCATCTGTGGGTGTCTCCTGCTCTATTTCTTGGGGCTGCGCTGGTTCGGGTGTATTTTCTTGCTCCGAATTGATTTCATAATCATCGCTTTCTACCATTTCTTCAACTTCTTCATGGTGTTCCTCGACATCAGGCATTTCTGATGTTGGTTCATTGGTCGATAATATGGCAGGTAATAGAAAACTAAAAGCTTCTTTGGGCAACTCATAACTTGCCTTATTCGAAAATTGCCAACCCCACACCAATTTAAACTGTTGTCCATCGGTAAGAATTATATGGTTGTCAATATCAAAGGATTTAAGCAACAAGTCTCCCCACTTGTAATCTTCTTCCCTACCGGTGCCTTTTAATCGATTGGCATACGCATTAATCTCAAAAATTGCCGCATTGTAGTGCTTCAATAAATCCGATTGAATCTCCGAAGAATAATGCTTAAGTTCGTTGTAAGTCCTTTCATTATCCGACCAAAAGTCAACTTCTGATTGTCGTTTTATTGGTTTAAGCAACAAATCATGCAACTCTGGGCGGAGGTTTTGTTTAATAAAATTATTAATGGCCTCGTAATTGGTAAACAAATAGGTGTTTCCCATTGATACGGGAATATATTGATTGAACTTGAGGGTCAGTTGTTTTTTCATGGCGTTTGAAGGCTATTTATTGGATCAAATTGTAGGGTCTTGTTGCGCTTGTTATACGTAATTGTTCCGATCGATTCCATGCTTTCACAGCGCCCCCCACTTGCATGCACGTTTCCACTGAAAGAAGTTTCAGCCGATTGTTGACCGCCGGTATTTACAAATTGATAGCCATGCAACGACATAGTACCCCCTTCATATGCTTTGATATCTAAAGACATGTCACCGTTATTCCTCAAAGACCACCACAAGCCAGAACAATTGATTTGAATAACATCGTTGGCATTGAACTTTGTTAAATCGATCATACAGGATTCAACCCCTGTTCCTCTATTATCTCCGCTCCAAAAAATGTAGGGATTACCGGAAGTGCCTTGATCACAATAGCCCAGTGGTCCAACGTTTAATGGCGAAGAAATGCCCGTTCTGGTGTCAAGGTCTCTACCACCGAGCGAACTAAATTGATAGGTTATAATTAAATAATCTGCGGGGAAATGCAATCCCTCTTCCGGGGTACCACATTTACAACATGATTCAAATGCCGTGTTGACATCCTTTAATATGTTGAGAGCGCTGGTATTGCAGGAGGGAGTTGTTTTTTGAGTAATGAATAAATAGGCAATGATGCCAGAACAAAGTAAAAAACAAGTCAATACAAACCAATAATAACGAAACGAGAACCAATTTCCGCTTCGAATTTTCTTATACCAATGTTTTTTACTTACGTGCATAATTTTGAGCACTGAATTTTAAATTAATCTGATAAAAACAATCTTTATGAAATAACCCATCTGCTGTTGTGAAATTTACCACCAATTTATGTTGAGTTCCTTTTAACAATTTATAGGGAGCAGTATGCCGGTAATTTTTTACAACGGGCCCAAATTGACAACCGCGCCCTCCCCCTGCTGCGTGAGCCTTGGCAATCGTTTGTCCGTCCAGGATAAATTCAATCCTTTCATAATCGGACATCTGTAATTCTCCAACCCCAAAAAAATCAACGTCCATAAGAACATCCTTGTTACCAACGGTGATATTTGCCACCGCTGTTCCCGATTGAATTTCTTCACAGTTCCCTCCACAATTTCTAGAATCTTCAATGTTAAATCGAAGCTGCGTGTTATTTTGAGAAATTTGCCAACTTGAGTCTGAACAAGGATTCTTTAATGTTAAATCCCATTCCAATCCAAACACTGGTAACTTCAAACAAGCGCAACATGCTGAAAAGTCTTGGTTTATTGTATCGAGAATTGCCATAGATGGATTTTCACAAGGTGATGACATAACCCTATTAAGTGGAAAAAAAAACGAAAGGATTGCAATAAAAACGAGCAAAATCGGCAATATAAAAAGCCTATACGCCGCATAATTCAATCTGCGAATGACACGAAACCATATTTTACTACTAACATTCATGGTTATCTAGGACACCCGAGGGTATATTTCCAAAAAGTTTCTGGGTTGGTTGAAGGCCTAACTATAACTTCTACGAAAGTAGGATCGCCGGGATGATATACATAGGGTATGTCAATACATGATTGGCCTATTACTACACCCGTTTCCTTAATTACAACGCCATTATGTTTCACAATGATGTTATCGGGGTATGTATTACCATTATCATAACATAATTGCATTGTTCCACTGTGATTTCCCACTTCGAAAAACTTTGGGTCGGGCGTCAAATTATTGCCATTATCTTTAATTCCATTATTGCCATCACATTGAATCGTGTTTGGCGGGATTGGTGGGGTATTTGGAGGAACTTGCTGATCGATGCAATTACAACAATGCGTCAAGCGTTCATTGATATTAACGATTGAATTTTCGATGACATCAATATTACAGCCTTCCTGAATTATTGGCTTGTTAATAAGCCAGCACAGTACGATAACAGACGAAAGAAAAACCAACCAATTAACCCAATAGTATCGAAATGAAAACCAACTGGATGTTCGTATATATCTAAACCACCATTTTCTTGAAATATAGGCTGAAACTATGTTTTTCATTTTACGGGTTGTTTGGTGTTGTTAGGGTATCTTGGCATCTTTCCTTAATTCTACCTTCCAATTCCTTCAGTTCATTTTCTATTTGGTGGAATTTATCACAATTGGGATCTTTTGTTACACTACACTTCCTTGTTAAAAAAATCACCAACAAGGTGTAGACAATAAGCATCATCAAGCCCCAAAATCGGTATGACAACCATCGCAACAATCTTCTTAAACTAGCCCAAAAGCCAAGCCTTTTCCGTGAACTAGGTGGCGGTGGCGGTGGTGGCGGTGGTGGCGGTGGTGGTGGTGGTGGTGGTGGTGGTGGTGGCGGTGGTGGCGGTGGTGGCGGTGGTGGTGGCGGTGGCGGTGGCGGTGGCGGTGGTGGTGGTGGTGGCGGTGGTGAAATTGGACTTGCACCAAAATCTGTTCCGTCTGTATGTCCAGCGCTTTCTTTAGACACCTCAGATTCCCAACCTGACGAAACCGTGGCCAATTTATTTCTAAATTCCCAACCCCAAATCAATGCCCAATCGTTACCATCAGAGACAAGACGAATGTTTTCCTCCCTAAACGCCTCTTTTAGTAAATTAGCCCATTTTTTATTTTCATCTTGACCCGACTGCAGCAGTCGAACCTGCTGAAAAATTCTTTTCGACCAATCAACAAATTCGGTTTCAACCCTTGATTGAATGTCTAAATCAAAGGTGTTCAATTCCAACATCGAATCCGGAAAATCAGCTTGCCAAATAACTTGATTGCTTTCAAGAACCGGTTTTGAAATTCGTTTTAAGTCCTGTCCCCCGAATTTCGATGCTAAAAATTGAGTTATACGCTCGTATTGATCATACAAATACTTCCCATCTGCTGACCTTGGACTATAGTTGTTAAAATCGGTTGTGTAAATCGTTTTCATATTAGTTTAAGCTGAAACGAATTTCATTTAATTGATTAATAAGTACTTTCAAAGAATCGTTTTGTTCGATGTCATACGTGACAAATCCACAATTCGATAGCATCGCTAATTTCATTTTTAAAATAAATAACCTGAAATTTTCCCTTAACGGTGGCGATACGTTATCAACACTGTCCATTTTATTATAAATTAGCAACAACTGATCCTCCTTATCTTCTATGGAATCTCTAGTAATTAGCCTCATGTCCTGCTTATAAATTTGCGCAATTGATAAGAGTTCTTCCAAGCGATCGTCTTTCATAAAGTTAAATCCGAAATTCGATACAAAATCATTAATATATTCCGTAATTATGGATGCTAGGTATTCCTCAGTATCACTAGGAGCATGAATTAACCTTGTTTTCTGTTCGAATAATGCGATTAATTCATTGCGCACGTTCAATCGCTGAAACGTTTCCAAAAGATTCGTAATAAGTTGGTCTAATGCATTTTTATCTAATCCTAAATCAATATAATGGGACAATCTGTTCAAATTCAAAACGTTTTGCCATTCATCTAACACGATATCGACTAATTTTGACGCGCTCGTTAGTACTCGATTTTCTAAAGCCAAGGTTAAGTCGATTCCTTTATCGGCCAGATATAATTCAGCTTCTTCTGTTGAGTCGAGCATAAGTCGGTTGGCGATTACTTTTAGGTTCGACTCCAACGATAATTCCCCGGAAATTTCAGGGAACATATCTCGAAAAATCAAATAATTTTCCGGTTCTTTTCTTCGTTGGGTCTGAATATAATTCTGGTGGATTAAATTGTAAACATTGACCTCATTTAAACTTAAGTCTTTAATAAATTGAGTAAAACTAAATTCAGAAACTTGAAATAACCTGAGCAATTCGAATTCGATATCCGTAGCTTTTTTAAAAGCCTGATCACGTTTACTTTGTATGTCATCTGAGATCACATACCCCTTCAACCTATCTACTAACTCTGTCCGATAACCCTCCAAAATATTACAAAAGTTGGAGGTTTTGACAAAATTATTAGCTGCCGGAAGTAATGCATTGATAATTTCTTCGCTTCCGTCATTGCCAGGTAACGCTGCCTTGTCCCAAGATTGAGCCGGAGATTCGAAATGTTGTTGAACAAAACCATCATTAAGAAAACTTACTTTTAAATTATTCCAATGGGATTCTCTATGCGGGTGGATTTCTGTTTCTTGACCGTTTACTGAAATAAATGTGTCTTGAGAATACTTGAAATCTCGCAATAAATAGAAATTATTAAAGTTCTTTTGAGTTGTTGTCCAGTTTTTATGCCACCCGTATTTAAACGTTATTTGTTCTTCAAAA
Organism: Flavobacteriales bacterium; assembly: GCA_947463385.1. GTDB lineage: Bacteria > Bacteroidota > Bacteroidia > Flavobacteriales_D > Crocinitomicaceae > UBA952. The sequence goes on along the minus strand of CANHSL010000030.1, from coordinate 8,709 downwards.
AATTTACGAAATCGATTGTCCCATTTATAGGAAACATCTTTATTATCATTAACGGCATCAAAATAAAGTTGTCGATTAAAAAAGGTAAAAACGACAAACAAAGGACAGGTTGGCAGCATTCCGATATTCTTGTTTCTTTCTTCACTATTACTTCCAACATTGCGCACAATCCAATCATGAATTAAATCGGAAATAGTATTTACTTCAATCTTTTCATCTTTCACACAAAACAAGAGATTATTAATTTCAAATCCTGCACTATAACTATTAAAAAGAAAGGACACCTTACCTCTTAAAAACATTTTTACCGCCACCAAATCATGTATTTCTTCTGCATCAAAGTTCATTCTACTCCTGGCGCCAGGAAAATCTAATAAATCCGTATTTCTTAAAAACGTCTTTACCGATGCGATTTCCTCTGGAATACACAAGGTTACCTCTGAAATGAGCGCGCTCAGTTTTGATATTTCAATTTTAACAAGATTCCCATTAGGTAATTGAATAGGGTATTCTTCTGAGGTGTTAATTAAACCGTTGAGTGTGTCTACATCCAAAACAGCTCCTTTATCACGAAGAATAGCCTCCTCGCTTAAGTATAGTTGCTCCGAAAAATTAAGATTTTCCAGTGTCGAAACAAGCATATTAAACACCTTGGTTAATTCCTGATCTGAATTCCATATCAATTCAAATACACTACCCCAATGTTTTGGGGGTATTGCATGAATAATTTGACCTAATTCAAACCAAAAACCTGATTGCTCAATTTCTTTAACGTGTTGAATATAGGTGTTAAAATTCTGTTTGAAATACCATGCTGTATTCCATATATCGTCTTCAGTAAAAGCGTCTTGAATTTTCGGCTTATTTGCGTAGGTATTTTTCAGTTCATTGAGCCTTTCTTTAAATGAATCTTTTGTAGTATACTCCTCAATTTTCCCAATATCAGAGAAGTAGGCATCGGCGAGAATTGTAACAATATCTTTAGCATCAAAAATCTTTGCTTTAATAGGGAATTGTTCTGTCCCTTCCGTTTTATCGATGGTAAACCTTGAGACCACACCAGTACTTTCAGACTGCCCTCCGACGGGATTTATATTTCCTAAAAACTCAATTTGTTTCGAGCCAACCTGAATTTGTAAAGGCTCTGCATCAACGCTTAAAACATTTTGAACCAAATAAGATTTTCCCACTTGACTTAGACCAAAAATTGCAAAAACAGGTTTTGCCTCGATGGTATGCATAATTTTGTGAATATCTGCTTTCGTTTTTTTCAATCGAAGAGAAAGTTCCTCTTGCTCTTCAAATTTCAAATACGCTTTAACCCATTTATTGGATTCTCCGTGTATTTGGTACAATTTATCTGACTCTATTTTTAAGGTATTTAGTACACCTTTATCAAAATTTTTCATGTTATTCTATTGTAAGAGTAAATTCTCCGGAATCTAACCAATATTCTTCTGCACTATCCAATGTTTGTAATTTCAACTCAAAATTAGACTTTGTAACATCTTCGCCTTCGCTATTTAGAATCAACTCAAGTTTTAGTTTTTCCTTATTTCTTTCAACTTCTCTTCGAAGTGTAATTTGATATGGCAATTTATTTCGAAGATTATTTTTTTTGGTTTCCAAGGCATCACCAATACTTGTGGAGTCAATATGATGATGCATTCCCAACTGAGTTTTTATGCTCTTATTATTGAATTGAAACGTATATAAATGTCGTGAAGGGTAATTGGCTGAATCCACATTTTTAAAACCAATTTCTAGCGGAATGTCGGTTACGGTAAAGGTTGTAACATCATCCTCTTTACCCATTACAGATTTTTGGATAATAAAATTATCCCACTCACCAATATAGTTCGCAGTTGAAGTAAGGCCCGTTCTCAAATTCTTATCGTTTATTCTGAAATTATCCAACTTAAACAATTTACCCCCCATCATTGACAACAAGGTCCCCACGGTGACAACGGTTTTCGGGTCATTTATGTATCCATGATGGTCAGAAAATGGGAACCACTTTCCAATCCAATATCGGTTCAAATTAACGACACGATTACTGTTAACCGGATGGAATTTCAATAATAAATCCTCGAGTGATCTCAATGAAAAGGGTCTTCCGGATAATAGGACAATATCACACTCATACAGATGCATTACCTTTGAAATTTGTTCAATCAACTTTGAGAAACAATTTCCAATAATATCATTGATTACCGTTGGACTGAAATCCCAAACCAAATCTTCAAATTTGAATCCAAAGTGTTTTTCAAAATACTTCAGCAACTCTTTATTGGGTTGGGAAGCGCCAAACAACTCTTTGAATGTTTTTGATGAATTTAATGGCTCATCGGTTTTACCATTGGCAATAGACAAGCAATAATTTGCAATTGGAATGCCGATTTGGTTGATAAAATTCACACGCATTAATCGCGCCTTATAACCAATATTGGCATTGTTTTTTCCAAAAAACGCATTGATTTTGGAGGTTATTTCTCTATCTCCCAAGAATTGTCCTTTCGATTTTATCACTCCGGGACAATTTGGAAAATCGGTTCTTCCCTCAATAACAACATCTTGAATAACCTGCTTTAACAACTCGTCACCAGCATAATTAAAACTTTCCCAATACAATGGAGAAGGTGTCAAAATGGTAGAATCATTATAAGTGTATTCATATTTACAAATCATCAAATCCGATGTGCCTGCGCCGATATCCAAAGACCCTACAATCACATGCTTTTTTTCGCCAAAATTCAGTTTATTCTTTCCGTACAAACGAAAAAACAAATCTGCATTTCCATCAAACTTGTATTTGATTGCCCCAAATAGATAAAGGATTTGCGCAGAAGTAGCCTCATCATAATTCCAATCGGTTTTTGACTCTAAGCGGTCCTCGTCAAAGGATAAATTTTTTATTGAGGGGATTATTTCAACGGACGTATTTTCAAAGTTTAATAACTTATACTGATTAGCAACCACCTTATTGAAATTCAAAAATAATACAACAGCATCATTAGCGCATTGCCGTAATGCCTTCTGTTCTTCTTTAATCATTGCTGTTGGGCAGCTAATTAAAATCCGCTTTATTCGCCTTTTAGAATTTGTATTGCCATGACTAGACCTAAATTCGTAAGAATTTATTTGACAATTTGCTTGCGCCAAAATTTCCAAAAAAACGAAGGTCATTAATGACCTTCTGGAATATCTTGCATTGGTACCAAATACACCATCAGTACAAAGCGTTCCATCGCTATTTAGCTGCTCTGAAATCCCATTCAAATAAACACTTTCAGGGATTTCATTATCAAAATCCATATAATTCCAATCGACTTCAGAGGGTTCAGTGTCCCATAAATACCTTTTAGGGCTAGAATTATAAGCTTTTGTTTCAAGACGAATACACTGATCTAAATTGGAATTATTGATAACCCTTTCTGCCTCCTCGCCAATCCTCACCATACTCGGCCATTTAAACTTCTTGAATTGATTTAATTCCGAAATATTATTCCCAAAATCAGGTCTTTTAAACACCAAACGCGTTGAGAAAGAGGTCGAATAAAGTTTCGTTGGGTCCGTTAAATCAACCAAACTTAACTGCTTAACTTTATTTAAGTTGAATTTTAAATCATTAGGATTTTCGAAAAGCAATGCACAAGTCTTTGAATTACCGATATCTATCGTTAAATCTACATCCACAAGCCCAGCATTATCAGACAATAACTGAACACTTGGAAATTCATCCAATGATTTTAATAGACGAATTAAAAAAACATAAGAAGCTATGTGAATGGTTTGCGATTCACCGTCCTCAAATTCAAAATAAGATTTAATGCTGTCTTCAACCCATTGACAACCTGTTAATGCATCAAAATAGTGCAGAATCAAATCCTCACTTTCACAAAGTTTAAATTTATTCTCTTGCGGGTTATCATTTATTTCTGGGCTGATGGTGCTGTTATTCGCAACGGTCGTGTCGACCGCCAAGATAACTTCCAATTGACCATCTTCTAAAACATTCATGAATATTCGGACCCAATCAGTTGGACCAAAAAAATCCCGATTAATTGCATTATTTTTAAAAAAAGGTAATGGAAGCCATTTATTATTAAATCTGCGCAACACTTGGCTAGCATTTCCAACCTCAAAAACTTGTGGTTGACCTTCATGATAGTATTTAACTTGGCTATAATTTGAATCAATTCTGAATTTACCATCAGTACTCAACAAACCTAAATGCTTAAGTTCGGCTTTTTTGGCATATGCATCTAATTCAGGTACATAAATGAGCTCATCCAACCAAAACCTTCTACGGTTAAGATCAACATCTTCAAAATAAACGAACTTTAACTTCCTTAAAAGTTCATTGTCGAGCTTTTTCTTAATCCGAATAAACTGGACTCCTGTGTTCGCAATAAGTGTTGTTTCCGACATGCTTTTTTTTTGCTAAGATATTAAATAAGAATGCAATATTTAACAGTGAAAACCATAATAGTTATAGAAAAAGCTAATAATTCCATGTAACCAAACTTATATTTTCACTTTAATTATCAATGATTACACCCCTACCTAACCATTTATTAAATTGTCATGAAGCGTCAACTGGTCCTTGGGGTAGTTATATCATTTTTCACCGTTCATTGCAGCTATGCACAACTCACCCAAGAGTGGGCCATGAATCAACTCTATTCGTATTCTAATACCTCGTATGAGATTGTTAATGGATTTAAATCGAATGGGAGCTCTATTTCCCACGATGGGTATACGCGCTCTTCTACCATGAACCATCTGAAATATTGTGAATTAGAGGACCTAAAAAGCTTTTTGAATTCCATTGACATCACCGTGCATGAAACTGCTCATGCGTATGACAGTCAAATTCCCTATATGAAGGCGAATCAAGGCAGCACGTTCGCAAACCTGAGCAATACAGAAGGCTTTTATTTGGATCCGTTTTCCAGTGTTTGTATTGAATTTCCGAAAAGCAAGCTTTTCCCAAGCAATGAACTTGTGAGAGTTATTCCCGAGTCTTTGCGCACTTTTCGGTTCAACACCTATATAAATGCCGGTCCAACCCAGTCCACGCAATGTGATGGGGTCGTTGGCTTGATGGATGAATTCAACGCCTATTATCACGGCAGCAAGGTGTTGTACGATCTATATCCCTTGTTCAAGGAAGCTTATGGAACTGGCGTTTCTTGGTCTTGGCCTTCAAAATTTGTGAGTAATGCCGATGCATTCTATGAGTTCGATTTCTTCATTAAGGAATACTTGCTCTATGCCAAGCAGCATCACCCTGCACTCTACCAGGAATTAAAAACTCATCCCACGTTTTCGTATGTGTACAAGAGCATCCACAAGTCGTTTTCGACGCTTATGACGAATTATGAAAAAAAGTATGATGAGCTCAATAAAACCTCGACGGGATATGGGATAAGCACACCCAAGCATGGGGACATATACAAAACCCTACTCCCAACCCTTCAATCCAATCGATATTTGGAGATAAACGCTGATTTTTTGAATTAGGTGATTGTAGGTTAATTAATTCAAAACCTTACCGCAATTCCCGCGTTCAATTGTAGATCCCAATTCTCTCCTTTCAAGATGTTTTCTGTAGACTTAAGGAATTTGGTATCGAGCCGTATGGTAATTTGATCATTTAACTGATAGGTAGGACAAAGGGTAAACCCTCCAATCATAGTTTTATCTAACTCACCAATTCGGGCGCAGCGGTTATCTGGGTCATAAAAAACTTCTACGCGTTGCGCCAAGCTCCAATGCGAGTTAAAGGTGTAGCGGTTCATCACCTGCGCAGCACCCCAAATTTTTCCAGATTCTAAGCCTAGATCAAGCGTTCCCCATGTTTCCCATTTCCCGTTCTTCCAAGCAACATTTACATGCTGATAAAACCGATTTATAGATAAACTATCTGGATAAATTGACCCATAAAAAGCGCCATACATGAGCGAAAGATTTTCTTTGATGTTATATTTATAATGCGCTCCTAAACTCGGTTTAACGATAGATGGATCCCATCCAATGCGCTGCCATCCATTTAACACATGCAACCCAGCCTCATGTTTTTTATTATCACTAACAAACACAATACGTGTTCCACTCAAATAATAGGGCGAGTTTTCAGCAACCATACTGCGCGTCAAGGTTGGACAATCCGATGAAATAGAAGATTCAATTCCGATGTATGAACTGTAAACTCCAGCATCCCACCAAAGATTTTTTGTTTTTGAAAGTTTGAATCCTACAAAAGCCTCGTTCAAGGGTTTAGCCCATTTCGGCTCTGCAGCTAAATTATATTGACTGTAATCCCCCGTCATTAATGCCAATGTAGCTCGAAATCTACGCGCGCTGAATTCACCTTTAAGTAGTAAAAGATTGGTGCGCAACGCATTGTTTACCTTGTGATTATAAAAAAAGGATTCTTTTTTATTGTATCCACCCCAATGCTTACCGAGATATAAATCACCATACCCCGAAAGCTTGAAGCTGGATTTCTTGTTTTTAGATGCTATTGTTATTCCTTGGGAATAACTATTAAACGCGGTAAAAAGTATTATAAAGCCGAGGATATTTCTAATCATCATTCATAATTTTCCCAAAAGTGCAAAAAAAAACCCTGACGCTGTGGTCAGGGTTTGATATAAATGGGTTAAATCTATCTTTTGTGAAGTGGCTCATCAGAAACGGTTAATTTCTTTCTGCCTTTTTTGCGACGTGCAGCTAATACACGACGACCATTTTTGGTAGCCATTCTACTTCTGAAACCATGCTTGTTTCTTCGTTTTCTTTGTGAAGGTTGAAATGTTCTTTTCATCGTCTTGTCTTTAAATATCTACCGAAAAACGGAGTGCAAATATACGATATTTTTCACCAATTCAAATTGTTTTGATAAAAAAAATGAAATTATTCCTCACTCCCTTAAAAGTAGGTATTTTTGCATTGCAATCCATTAAAGTTGAACGCCTTGTCATCCAAACAAAAAAACACCAAGAAGATTAGTGCTTCAAAGAAACTACGTTTTTTACTTTCCTATTTAAGACCCTACCTGTTTTCATACAGTATTGGATGGGTGTTTTTAGTACTTTCAACCTTGGCTGGACTAGTATTCCCTTATTTGATGGGAGGATTGTTAGGCGCAGATTCTGGAGGAAGCTCCGTGGATACTATTGGACAAGTCTTATCTAAAAACTCAGTGAACGGAATAGCATTTGCGCTGTTTATTCTATTCGGAATTCAATCGCTTTTCTCTTTTTTCAGGGTGGTACTCTTCAATAACGTTACTGAAAACGCATTGCGAGACTTACGGAATGATGCATTCGAACGCATGATCTATATGCCGATGGATTTTTTCAATACACACAAAGTAGGAGAATTAACCAGCCGCATTGCCTCAGACATCACACAAATCCAAGAAACCATGCGAACCACCATTGCTGAATTTTTCAGGCAATTGGTAATTGTTGTTGGAGGAATCACCTTTTTGGTGTTCATTTCATGGAAACTTTCTTTAATCATGCTGGGAACTGTGCCTGTAATGGCAATTATCGCTGTGATTTTTGGACGGTACATTCGTAAATTAAGCAAGAATGCTCAAGATTTTACCGCCGAATCCAATTCAATCATTGAAGAAGCCCTGAGTGGTATAGCCAATGTTAAAGCCTTCACGAATGAAGTTTTTAACCTAAATCGCTTTAGAGTAAATACCCAAAAAATGCGCGACCTCAACGTGAAAAGCGGCATTTGGCGGGGAGTGTTTGTTTCCTTTATCATTTTCTGTTTGTTCGGAGCCATCGTGTTTATCATTTGGCAAGGAATGATCATGACACAAGGAGCACATCCTACGCTGCCAAAAGAAGGGTTTTATCAGTTTATTCTATTCACTATCTTGATGGGCGCGAGTATCGGTTCCCTTCCTGAATTGTATGCAAACATTCAAAAGGCCCTTGGTGCGGTTGAAAACCTTATTGAGATCATGAACACGGCTACGGAAAGAGAATTAGTTGACGGGACAAAAAAACCAACACTTGAGGGGAATATCCGCTTGGAAGATGTTCATTTCCAATACCCTCAGCGCTTAGATGTACCTGTACTCAGTGGAATAAATTTCAGCATTGGCCGGAATCAAACCCTTGCCGTGGTTGGAGGCTCTGGCGCAGGAAAATCAACCTTGGCGAGCTTGCTCCTTCGCTATTATGAACCGCAATCTGGTGCTGTATTTTTCGATGATACCAACATACGCGAGATTGACTTAGAATATTTACGTGCACACATTGCAATCGTACCCCAAGAAGTTATGCTTTTTGCGGATACCATTCAAGAGAACATTCGCTTTGGTAGACCCGAAGCAAGCACCCAAGAGATTGAGGATGCCGCAAAAGCTGCTAATGCCTTAGAATTCATACAAAGTTTTCCAGAGGGAATGAATACCCAAGTGGGAGATCGCGGAATACAATTATCCGGTGGACAAAAACAACGCATCGCGATTGCTAGGGCAATTTTGAAAAATCCGGCTATTCTCATACTCGATGAAGCCACCTCTGCACTAGATTCTGAATCTGAAAAATTGGTTCAAGATGCGTTGGATCGCTTAATGACCAATCGTACCGCAATCGTTATCGCACATCGACTTTCCACCATTCGTAAAGCGGATAAAATTATCGTGCTTCAAGATGGGAAAATCATGGAAGAGGG
>CANHSL010000029.1 GCA_947463385.1 Flavobacteriales bacterium | reverse complement strand
GGTATAGAAACCAAGTCGTATTTCTCCATAATTCGAGCAACTTCTTCGGCCGTATCGCTGGTTTTAACCTTGATGATGTTTTTTGATTGATAGAGTTCTTCAATCGTTGTTCGGGTATCGGCAAATAATAATCTTTTCAAGGAGAGCACCCCCACAAGCTGGTCTGATTCATTCACAACAAAGATGTTGTATACCTTTTCAACGTCTTCCGCCTGTTTTCTTAATTCAATCAAGGCACGACGAACCGTCCATTCCACGTGCGCTTGAAAAAACTCTTTTTGCATGAGCCCTCCGGCAGTGTCTTCATCATAATTCAATAAATCTACGATGTCTTCCGCTGCATCATCATCCTCCATTTGGGAAATGACCTCATGAATCTGATCTTTTGGAAGCTCAGCTAAAATGTCCGCCGCATCATCAGAATCCAAATTCTCGAGCTGGTCAGCAATTTCTTTTGATGATAGGGATGCGATAAACCGATCGCGCACCTCTTCATCTAACTCCATTAAAATATCCGCTTGTAAATCTTCATCCTCGGCAAGATAATAGATGTACTTTGCTTCCTCGTTTGAGAGTTCATCAAGAATTTCAGCAATGTCAGCGTAATGTAGATGGAGCACCTGTTCAATGAGCCATGTGGCATCGTCGTTAGCAACACGCAAGCGTATTTCTTGTAAAAACTCTTTAGTTAATTCGTGGCTCATCAACAATTGGTGTTATGCTTCCATACGAGGAATAGAATAAAAAGTTCGCGGAATCAGAAGAAAACTAAGGGTGCGGTTTGCTATTGACCCTTCTTTTTGTTTTTCTTCGTGCTATTTAATCGGGAACGCAAGTTCGTGTTTGATTTAGCCGCATCATATTTTTGAGAAACAACGGACCAATTCACTAAGTCCCAAACGGCGGTTAAATAATCTGCCCGTCTGTTTTGATAATTCAAATAATACGCATGTTCCCACACATCAATTCCAAGAATAGGAATGCCTCGTTCAACACTAAAATTCATGATCGGATTATCTTGGTTTGCAGAAGAAACAACGCGTAACTCGCCATTTGGGGTAAGCATCAACCACGCCCAACCCGAACCAAAGCGCGACATCGCGGCGCTAAAAATCACTTTTTTTAGTGAGTCAACGGTGCTAAAGGAGGCCTTAATCGCTTCGGTTAACGACTCACCGCAGGGTCCTTGATTTGATTTTGGCGCTAAAATTTCCCAAAACAACGAATGGTTATAGTGTCCACCGGCATTATTTCGAATGGCGTCGGCCCCATTGGCCGGAAGCGTTAACAAAATCTCCTCTAAGGATAATGATTCGAACGCAGTGCCTTTAATTGCTTTATTCAAATTATTGACATAGGCTTGGTGATGCTTTGTGAGATGGATTTCCATGGTTTGCGCATCAATATTCGGAGCATACGCAGTGTAGGCATAGGGCAATTTAGGAAGCATAAACGGTTGCGCGATGGAATCGGCCGCGAACAGCAATGCAATGAAGAAAAAAGGAAGGCGCATTTTTTATTTGTAAAGTTACAAAAGTTCTCTGAGTGGCTTAGGTGATTTCTACCTGATTTTTGCGCATTTCTTCGTATTTTTGAAGCCTTATTAAATCAACCACAACCATGGGGTTTAGGGAATATAAAGGGTTAAATCTACCCAACATCACGGAAGAATTACTTGCTTATTGGGAGGCAAATGATATTTTTAAAAAATCCATTGATCAAAAAGGATCCCAAGGGAACTTTGTGTTTTATGAGGGCCCACCTTCTGCTAACGGGGTGCCAGGTATTCACCATGTCATGGGACGTGCGATAAAAGACACCTTTTGTCGATATAAAACACTAAAAGGTTATAAGGTAAATCGAAAGGCCGGTTGGGATACCCATGGCTTACCCGTTGAACTTGGCGTAGAAAAAGAACTGGGAATCACCAAAGAAGATATCGGAACCAAAATCACGATTGATGAATATAACGCCGCATGTAAAAAAGCGGTAATGAAATACACAGACATTTGGAATAAACTCACCAAAGACATGGGCTATTGGGTGGACATGAGTGATCCCTATGTGACGTACGACAGTAAATACATGGAGTCGGTTTGGTGGTTGCTTGGACAGCTCTATGAAAAAAACTTACTCTACAAGGGATACACCATTCAGCCCTATTCTCCGAAAGCAGGTACTGGATTATCTTCTCACGAACTCAATCAACCGGGTTGCTATAAAAATGTGAAGGACACATCAATTGTAGCGCAATTCAAGTGGTTGCAAAACCAAGAAAACCCATGGGGAACCTATGCCGACAACCGGTATTTTTTAGCTTGGACTACCACCCCGTGGACCCTTCCTTCCAATACCGCATTAACGGTGGGCCCAGGAATAGACTATGTACTTGTGCATACCTTTAATCCGTATACCTACGAACTAATTGAAGTGATCTGCGCCAAAGCACTTGTCTCTTCTCTATTCGGCAAAGGATTCTTGGCTGTGGATTCCCCGGAGAACTTAACGTTGCTGGAAGACAAAAAAATCATTCCGTTCTTTGTGGGGGATTCTCATAAAGGAAAGGCCTTGTTGGGCTTACGTTATGAACAGCTTCTCCCGTATTGTTTGCCTTATGAACGAGCTGAAGATGCATTCAGGGTAATTGGTGGTGCTTTTGTTACTACAGAAGATGGGACCGGAATTGTACATACTGCCCCAACCTTTGGTGCAGATGATGCGCGGGTGGCACAAGAAGCCGGAGTTCCTCCGCTGTTAGTCCTCAATGAAACTGGTCATCCTGTGCCTTTAGTAGATTTACAGGGTCGATTTAGGCCAGAAATGGGTGATTTAGCGGGTAAATACGTGAAACAAGAATATTATGAAGATGCCGATGTACCGGAAAAGTCCGTGGATGTTGAACTTGCCATTCAGCTAAAAGAAAAGGGACTTGCCTTCAAAGTTGAAAAATATGAACACAGTTATCCGCATTGTTGGCGAACCGATAAGCCCGTATTGTATTACCCCTTAGATTCTTGGTTTATTCGGGTTTCCGAACATCGCGAGACCTTAGTAGCGCTGAATAAAACGATTCAGTGGAAACCTGAATCAACAGGCACTGGTCGGTTTGGTAAATGGTTAGAAAATGCAAATGATTGGAATTTATCCCGGTCTAGGTTTTGGGGAATTCCCATTCCGATATGGAGTACAGAAACTGGAGACGAACGGCGATGTATTGGTTCCTTAGAAGCGCTTAATGCGGCCTGCGAAGAGTCCGTATTAAAAGGCTTTATGTCAGAAAATCCAATAGCCGCATTTGAAGTGGGTAATATGAATGCTGAAAATTACCAACGTATAGATTTGCACAAACATAAAATGGATGAAATCATCTTGGTGTCGCCTACCGGAAAACCCATGCGGAGAGAATCTGATTTAATCGATGTGTGGTTTGATTCGGGATCCATGCCGTTTGCACAGTGGCATTATCCATTTGAGAATAAGGAGTTTATTGATCATGGCACGCACTATCCTGCTGATTTTATTGCTGAAGGGGTGGACCAAACACGCGGATGGTTTTATACCCTTCATACGATATCAGCACTTGTGTTCGGAAAAGTCGCCTACAAATCTGTGGTTTCCAATGGATTGGTATTGGATAAGCACGGACTAAAGATGTCTAAACGACTTCAAAACACGGTAGATCCCTTCGTAACGCTTGCTGAATTTGGTGCAGATGCCACGCGTTGGTACATGCTTACGAATGCACAACCTTGGGATAATTTAAAGTTCGATGAAGCAGGCATTAAAGAAACCCAACGGAAATTCTTTGGCACCTTATACAACACCTATTCCTTCTTTTCTTTGTATGCAAATGTTGATGCGTTCGATCCAATGGCCGAACAAATTCCACTTGCTAATCGACCGGAAATGGACCGGTGGGTGCTTTCACGATTGAATAGCTTAATACAACAGGTAGATGAAAGTTTTGAGCAATATGACGCAACGAATGCGGGACGTCAAATTCAAGATTTTGTATGTGATCAATTATCCAATTGGTACGTACGCTTAGGGAGAAGGAGATTTTGGAAAAATGATGATGCGAAAGACAAGCTGGCCGCATACCAAACCTTGTATACGTGCTTAAAAACGATTAGCATTTTATCTGCTCCTATAGCACCATTTTATATGGACCGCTTATATTTAGATTTAACTCAAGGTAAAGAAGCGGAATCGGTTCATTTAGCAGCATTTCCAATCAGTGATGAATCCGCTATAAACCCGGCTTTAGAGCAAGAAATTGACTTAGCACAACTCATTACATCCATGGTGTTAAGTTTGCGTAAGAAGGAGAAAATTCGCGTTCGACAACCCTTAAAACGAATCCTCATTCCAACGCTTCCAGAACCACTTACCTCTTATGTTAATCGCATCGCAGGACTCGTGAAATCCGAAGTAAATGTAAAAGACATCGAATGGATGGATGGGAGCACCCTGGTGAAACAAATCAAGCCAAACTTCAAAACCATAGGCCCCAAATACGGGCAACAAATGAAAGGAATTGCTGCTTGGGTTAATGGGCTCACTGCAGAAGAAGTTCATGCCATTGAAACGAACCAAGGGGCTTCTTTTATATTGGATGGGGTGCAAATCCACCTAGATTTAACGGATGTGGAAATTACCACGAAGGATGTGCCCGGCTGGGTAGTAGCCAGTGATGGAATACTCACCGTTGCCCTAGATGTTGAAATAACACCCGAATTAAAGGGAGAGGGAATTGCAAGAGAAGTGGTGAATCGCATACAAAACGCACGAAAAGACGGTGGATTTGAGGTCACCGACAAAATACGGGTACAGTATCGAGGCAGTGAAGAAGTGCAACTCGGAATTTCAACGCATTTAAGCTATATTAGTGAAGAAGTGTTGGCCAACGAATTTGAGCTGATGACGAGCGACTTTAGCGGGTTAATTCAAGAAGAAATTCTTGAACCTAATGATTTTATATTTACACTAAATAAAAACGCATGACTTGGATTTTTGACCAAAAAGAAACGGCAACTTCAGAAGGAGCTGCCATCCGGTGGATAGACCATCGGTTTTTCACCTTAGACTTTGAAGGACAAGAGTATCACGGGGAAGTAGTTTCAGATTTAAGTGAAGCGCAACAGTTAGTTCTTAAAATCAATCATCGGGTGTTCCATATTCGAAAAAAACATGCGCTGGATGAGTTGATCCAACAGCTCGGCATGGATAAACCCAAGGTTAGAAAAATCAAGAGTTTCAATGCGCCGATGCCCGGAAGAATAATTAATGTGCTCGTTGCTGTGGGAGATGACGTTGATGCAGGAACTCCATTAATTTCCTTAGAGGCTATGAAAATGGAAAACACCTTAAAATCAAGTGGAATCGGAAAAGTGAAGACCATTCATGTTGCGGCGGGCGCTGTAGTTGAAAAAGGGGCTGCGCTTTTCGAATTCGAATAGTTTAATCGATTAATATAGGGTTAATCTTGCTGTTGTATATTGGCACATGAAACCCGCGGTAATGAACATGAAAACGATCAATCGAGAGCTGAGTTGGCTCAGTTTTAATGCACGCGTGTTGCAAGAAGCTCGTGATGAAAAAGTGCCCTTAATTGAGCGGTTTCGGTTTCTTGGAATCTACTCTAATAACTTAGATGAATTTTTTAGGGTGCGCGTTGCTGGGGTTCGACGCATGATCAACCTCAAACAAAAAAAGGTATATGGATACGACGGTACTGCAGAAGAACTTTATAAAGACATCCGAAAAGTAGTACTGCATCAGCAAGAACTGTTTGAATCGTGTTATTTACACTTGACGCAACAACTCATAAATGAGGGGATTTATTTGGTGGATGAACATACGATAACCCCCAGTTTAACCAAACAAGTTTCCCAATATTTTAAGGAAACCTTCAAACACATGTTGTTTCCCATTATCCTAGATAAAAAGGCTGCATTTCCGGATTTACGAGATGACGCGATTTATCTTGCAATTAAAATTCAAAAAAAGGGACTTGCAAATCGGTATGCTATTCTGCAAATCCCTCCTGGAAAAGCGCGTTTTCATGTAATGACGGAGGGAAAAGACTCCTTTTTTATTCTGGCAGATGATATTATAAGGCTTCATTTATCGAACATCTTCTCGATGCTCCCATCAGATAAAATTAGTGCATACACCTTCAAATTTACCAGAGATTCTGAATTGGATTTAGACGATGATGTTAGCCAATCTTACTCTGAAAAAATCGAGCGGAGTTTGAAAAAACGAAAAAAAGGAACGCCTGTCCGTTTTGTGTACGATGAATTTATGCCGGAAGACTTATTGGTGTATCTGTTGAATTGCCTTGAATTAAAAAAAGCAACCAATGCCATCCCTGGGGGTAAATACCATAACTTCAAAGATTTCCTACAATTTCCAGATTTCAATCGCAAAGATTTGCTCTTTGCACCACAACCACCGCATCCACATGCCTTTTTGGAATCTGGACATCAGATTTTAGAGCGCATTCAGGAACGGGACGTGTTTTTACATTTTCCGTATCAAAAATTCGATTATATCATTGATGTCTTGCGCGAAGCTGCCATAGACCCCTTGGTTTCCGAGATTAAAATCAATGTATATCGCTTGGCACCTGACTCGCAAATTATGCGGGCACTTATCGCCGCTATTTACAATAGAAAACAGGTGGTGGTTGTAATGGAATTACAAGCCCGTTTTGATGAAGAAAACAACCTGCAATGGTCGAACCAATTAAAAGAACACGGGGCTAAAGTAATCTATGGGGCGCCAAATTTAAAAGTACACTCTAAGCTCTTATATATTAAAAGGCAAGATAAAGGGAAAGACCTTTCGGTTGCGTATGTAGGTACCGGAAACTTCAATGAACGAACCTCTCGCATCTACACAGATTTTGCCCTGCTCACTGCTGAAAAGCGCGTGGTATCTGAAGTATCAAAGGTTTTTAAACTGCTTGAAAACAATATGGAACGCGTGAGTTTTCGTCATTTAATGGTCTCTCCCATTAATTACCGAAGAAAAATTGTGCAACACATTGACAAAGAGATTCTTCTAGCAAAGGCCAAAAAGCCTGCGTTTATACGGATTAAATTGAACAACCTCACCGACCGACAAATGATCGAAAAGTTGCTTGAAGCAAGTATGGCCGGGGTACGTGTTGAAATGATTGTTCGGGGAATCTGTTGTTTAAAAACCGACTTGAAGAAAAATCCAAACCTAACCGTGATTAGCATCGTGGATCGATACCTTGAACATGCACGATGTATGGTGTTCGGAAATGATGGAAACCCTTTGTTTTATATTGGCAGTGCTGATTTAATGGAGCGAAATCTGGATTACCGAATTGAAGTGGCTACCCCCATTTTTGATCCAGCAATTCAGGCTGAACTGACGGAAATCTTTGACTTTCAATGGCGCGGAACCGTTAAATCTCGTTGGATTACTTCCGATATGAAAAATGAATACAGACGCACGGATGGACCTCCGTTTCATGCACAACGTAATTTATACGCTAAATACACTCCTGAGGAAAGCAACTAATCAATTATTGGAATTGCATCTCTAAGATCTTGTGCCGCATCGAACACCCGATCGATAGCAAGCTCCAAATGATTTGCCCAGCGGTACTCCACGGAGTTTTCTTCCAAACACCAGGTAATAAGGTGCTCTTGAGTAGATTTGTCTAATTCAAACAGAACCCGAACACCTAATTGTTTTAAGGCTTGGGCATTACAATGCTGTTCAAAATGATTCGCATACGGAATAACTAAGAGTTTTTTATTCAAAAACAAGGCCTCTGCTGGTAATTCAAATCCTGCGCCGCAAATTACTCCGTTTGCAGTAATTAAATCGGTTAAAAAGTCATCCGTACCTAGCGGACAAAACACGAGGTTTTCAAATGTTTCGATTTGCTTAATATCCTTTGAATAAATCTTAAACCTACCGGGCACTTCCGAAAAAAAGGATTTTAAAAAACTACTGTTGAATGCCGTCAAATAAACCAAGGTGTGGGTACCCTGAACCGGCTTTGCACTAAGAATTTCCTGACGAATTATTGGATAAAACGTGTTTTCAGTAAATGCCTCAAAATGAAATCCTACACGTAATTTACTGGGACAATAATTTCTAATAATCCATCGTCCAACCGGAAACCATAGCGGCGTTTGCGGGCTACCAACGGCTCTTACAGCTGCCTGATGACTCAGCTCGATGCAGGTGATTCCTTTTAGTTTACAGGCCCATGCGCTTACGGGTTCAAAGTCCGAAATTACAAGGTCATAGTCTTCAACGGGTAGTGCCCATACTTCCTTCAAAAACCGAAGGGGCTTAATCCCTTTTATAGTTTTTAAAATATCTATGCCTCCTTTTGCTGAAGAAACAAAGGTTAATCCATAACATTGATACCTTATTGGGGACGGGAATGATAATTGTGATTGATTGCCACTGATTAATACATCAACCTCACCGCGTTGGCTCAAGGTAGGCAACAGTGCAATGGCTCGGCTCAAATGGCCATTTCCCGTTCCTTGTATGGCGTATAAAATTTTCATGACATTACCTGTTCCTCAAGGATCATGGATAAATCAATGTTAATTGGTTTTAATTCCGCTTCCGGATGAATTTCTTTGGTTTCTTTATATTGATAAATAGACCATTTTCCGTCCACATATTCTAGGGACGTGTGATTTTCTACCCAATCCCCGGAATTTAAGTAAGTTACTTCTCCTTTACCTTCTGAATCTGAAAACACTTTAATAGCCGGTTGATGGATGTGGCCACAAACCACATATTTATATCCGTTTTCACGTGCGATTTCCGCAACATTCTGCTCAAAGTTATTTACATAGGCGATTACTCCCTTAACCTTGTCTTTAACCCGCTTGCTAATAGAGATTCGTTCCTTACCAAGTTTCAATAAGGTCCAATTAATCACGGTGTTTATTAGAATCAACAAATCATAGCCTTTGCCTCCTAACTTTGCAATCCACTTTGATTGCCGCACAGAATAATCAAAAACATCCCCGTGAAAAATCCACGCTTTTCCTGTCGGTAAATCCAATACCAACTTGTTATCTAAGGTGAGGTTCCCTAAATCAAAGCCAGTAAACCTACGCAGGGCCTCGTCGTGATTGCCTAATATATAATGAACCTGCGTACCGCTACTCATTAAGCGAATAATTTCTCTGATAACTTTAAGGTGAGATTCTGGAAAGTACTTTTTGCTGAACTGCCAAATGTCGATTATATCGCCATTTAACACCAAGACTCTGGGCCTGATTCGCTTTAAATACGATACAAGTTCAGATGCCGCCGAGCCATACGTGCCTAGATGTACATCAGAAATTATTACTACTTCGTGCGTATAATTCACACATCAAAAGTGCTCATTAACAAAATGTTATGTGTTATGCGAGAATTTTATTTCTGTTAAGTTCACTTAACCAAAATGTTTATTGATTTGTCTTTCAGACAGGATACCTTTGCGTCCTGATAACTCGGCGCAGAAAAGGTAGCCCGGGCATTATTTGAAAACCCATAGGACTCGGTAGGCATTCCAAGCACATTTTTATCCAGCTTATTATTTTTGTTCACATCGTGATACACTGCAATCGCATAGGAACCAGGAGTTAAATTCGAAAAGGTCACCTTGCACTTAAGCTGCTCGATGTCTACAATTTTACCTTTAAGTTGCTTGCCATAGCTTGGAAAGGTTTCGCTGGAATTAAACAAGGCAACATAGGCTTGCCCCTTATTTGAAGGGAATCCACTCACGTTAACTTCTAAACTCACGGTTTCTTTGCTAAACAAACCAAGCAGGAGGAGCGCACAACACCATTTAACCATGAAAAGAAAACGTTCGTGTAGAATATTTGTTCACGTTTATGGTCCTTAAGAAATGTTTACCTTTACCCTATGAAGCAGGTACTCGTTACGGGAGGCGCAGGATACATCGGTTCTCACACCATCGTTTCGTTGGTGGAGCAGGGCTTTTATCCCGTTATAGTGGACGATTTACGAAACAGTTCCCAGGTAATTCTGGATGGATTAGCACAATTAACAGCGGACAGATTTTCATTTATTCCCTTAGATATTTGCGATAAAGAGGCCTTATTTAAGGTGTTTGATGCCCATGCATTTGACGCCGTAATTCATTTTGCTGCCTACAAATCAGTGGGTGAATCGTGTGAAGTACCGCTTCAATATTATCAGAATAACCTCATTGGGTTAATGAATATACTAGAGGCGTGTACTAGGTATTCCATTCCGAAATTCGTGTTTTCTTCCTCTTGCACGGTCTACGGAGAACCCGATCAAAAGGAGGTATACGAAACGACGCCGAAACGCTTACCAGAATCACCATACGGATTTACCAAATGGATGGGTGAACAGATTATTGAAGATGTGCATCGGAATTCCTTGCCCTTTCAAACGATTTGCCTTCGATATTTCAACCCAATTGGTGCACATCCGAGTGGATTAATCGGTGAACTTCCGGTCGGAATCCCAAACAACCTCTTGCCTTACATCACGCAAACTGCTGCTGGAATTCGTTCTCACCTTACCGTATTTGGAAATGACTACCCCACCCCTGATGGCACCTGCATTCGAGATTATGTGCATGTAAGTGACGTAGCGGATGCCCATGTGCGTGCCCTATTGTTTACAAGCGACAATCCCTTGGCTGTATTTAATATAGGAACGGGGAAAGGCACCTCTGTGCTCGAAATGATACAATACTTCAATGAAGTTTCTGGTATAGACCTTCCGTATCAGATTGGCCCGCGGCGTGCTGGGGATATTACAGAAATCTTCGCAAATGTTTCCTATTCCAATGCGACGCTCGGATGGCGCGCTCAACGGAATGTGAAAGAGGCCTTGAACGATGCGTGGAATTGGGAACAACGTCAAGCTAAATCAAATGATTGATACCCATTGTCACCTGTACGAAGAATCATTTCTCCCATCCCTAGATGAAGTATTGCATCGTGCGAAAGAAGCGGGTGTAACACAGATTTTACTCCCGAATATTGATGTGGATTCATGGGAACCCTTATTAAAGGTACTCAACAACCCCATTATTCCGTGTTCACCCATGCTCGGGTTGCACCCCTGCTATGTAAAGGAAGATGTAAACGACCAGTTGAATACCTTGGGCGAACTGCTTAAAACACATCATGCACAGCTTGTAGCGATTGGGGAAATTGGGATGGACCTCTATTGGGACAAACAATTCCTTACCCAACAACAACAGGCCTTTCATCAACAAATTGAATGGGCATTACACTATAATCTACCGATTGCTATTCACGTTAGGGATGCCTTTGACCCCCTGTTCGAGGTGCTCTCTGATTACCAAAACACCAGCCTTCGCGGGGTGTTTCATTGTTTTACCGGAACCAAAGAACAAGCGGAATATATCGTACAAACACATCCATCGTTTTATTTTGGAATTGGAGGCGTATTAACGTACAAAAACAGCGGACTCGCTGAGGTGGTAAAAACACTTCCAACAGATCGCCTGGTGCTTGAAACCGACGCGCCGTACCTGCCGCCTACACCTCATCGTGGAAAACGAAATGAACCTTCTTATTTAATTCACATTGCCGACGCCTTAAGTAATGCGCTGGCAATTCCTGTGGTTGAGGTAAATAATATAACCTCTGAAAATGCTCGACGCTTGTTTAATCTTAAGGTACAACACCTATGAAACCTCGCATTCTATTAATCTATACGGGAGGCACTATTGGTATGATGGCGAATCCAAATACGGGCGAATTACAGCCACTGGATTTTGTATACATGCACCAACAAATTCCAGAAATCGCGCGCTTAGCACTTGAGGTTATTCCAATAAGCATTGCACAACCGATTGATTCATCACACATGAATCCGTCGCATTGGGTAGAATTGGTTGAGCTCATTGAACACCATGAACCTCATGTGGATGGATTTGTAATTTTACATGGAACAGATACGATGGCCTATACGGCTTCCGCCATAAGTTTTATGATTCAAGGCTTATCTAAACCCATTGTTTTCACTGGGTCACAACTGCCGGTGGGGATCTTGCGCTCGGATGGAAAAGAAAACATACTGGCCGCACTCGAAATAGCAGGTAAAAAACAGGCGGATGGTAACGCAGCATTGCAAGAGGTCGCAGTTTTCTTTCAATCTAAGTTGTTTAGAGGAAATCGGGTCTCTAAAATTTCTGCACACCAATTTGACGCCTTTGATTCCCCAAACTATCCCATATTAGGTGTTGCGGGAGTAGACATTAAAATACACGCCAATCAATTGCTTGAGCAACACGCAGCAGGAGTTACCTACAGTAAGACCTTAGATCAACGCGTCGGATTGGTTAAACTCTATCCCGGAATTAACCTTGAGGCATACGGCTCGGTGTTTAACCCCGCAGTTCACCGCGCTGTGGTAATAGAGGCCTTTGGTTCCGGAAATACACCGAACCATGAAGCATTTGCCAAGGTATTGTCTGATTATGTGCGTCAAGGGGGAATTATTTTAACCATTTCGCAATGCACGAGCGGAAGCATACAGCCGGGAAAATATGCATCTGGGCATTTATTGGCTCAACTTGGCGCTTGGAATGGGACAGACCTCACAACGGAAGCGGCTGTCACCAAACTAATGTGGTATTTAGGCAATCATGCGCATCCAAGCCCTGCGGAATTCAGCCTTGTGGTGGCCGGGGAATGCGCTTAGGTAAGGCGTTAATTAATAAAACTATCCCTTATTCGTGGCTGAATAGTCTTCGTAATCTTCAGTAAGTTCTTGATTCACTTGTGCGGTAACCGAAATCGGAATATAATCTACTTCTACGTTTGTTTTATCGAGCCCGAAATCTTCAGCAGGTTTTAGTCCGGTTGATTTCACAAATCGATAGGCTTTAACACACAAGATTTGAAAGGCCGTTAAGGCGTTGTCTGTTGAAACGCGAGAATTTAATACAATGAACTTAAAGTCTACTTTACCCACCCGGTCTTTGATGCATTCAAAAACACTTTCATTGGTGAGTTCACCTTTCTCCACCATGGTGCAGTGAATTTTACGCATCATGTATTCAATGCGGTGTTCTTCTTTAAATCCTAGTTGTAAGGAAACGTAGTAGCAAGAACCGTCAATTACTTCGTGCACCGAATAATGTACGCCCCACGGTTCATTCAGAATATCCAAGTGTAAAAACCAGATTACCCCTGCTTTACGTGGTCGCTTCATAAACAGGGAATGATACACGGTCAAATCCAATTTATCATGGGAATTACTTCGTGTTGGAAACACCAGGTTTGTTGCTTCGTAAGGGATGGATTTATCGTTACTAACGGCTTCTAACAAGGGTGTAACGGCGGTCATTGGAAGATACTCGGTAATGTTTCTTCGCAGTTCACGTGCCTTATAATATAGGAATAGCAAGGCAAAGAAGGTACTCGCAAGGGCCAAGGTAAACCAACCTCCATGAACCACCTTGCCTAAATTCGAGAACAAGAAGATACATTCAATAAACATGAAAATCAGGAATACTACACCATAAAAATGTTTCATTCGAGGACTTGTAAGGTAAAGAAGAACCACCAAAAGGAGTGAGGTCATTACCATGTTGATGGTAATGGCAAGGCCATAGGCGCTTTCCATTTTTTCCGACTTACCAAAAAACCAAATCACCAACAAGCAACCCAGCATTAATACCCAATTGATGAATGGAATATAAATTTGACCTTGATGATCTGAAGGAAACTTCACTTTAAGGTTGGTCCACAACTTCAATTTAATGGCTTCATTCATTAGGGTAAAGACCCCTGTGATTAAGGCTTGTGAGGCAATGATCGTTGCTGCGGTTGCAATGATGACCGCAAAAATCAATTGGTTTTTAGGTACCATGCTATAGAACACTGTGGCTCCTTTGGTAAGGGTAAAACCTTCAGAAGTACACAGCGCGGCTTGGCCTAAATAATGAAAAACTAATACGGCTGAAATCACGGCCCAGCTGATGCGAATGTTTCCTTTGCCGCAATGACCTAAATCTGAATACAGTGCCTCTGCTCCAGTTGTACATAAAAAGACAGCCCCCAGCGCAGCAAAGCCTCCCGGAACGGTAGTCACAAAATGAAAGGCTTCATAGGGATTAAATGCAGCCAACACGCCCGGATTTTTAAAAATGTTGATTGCGCCGAGGTAAGCCAAGTATGCAAACCAAATCACCATGATCGGACCAAAGGCTTTACCAATGGCAGCGGTTCCAAATTGTTGAATAGTAAACAAGGCAATAATAATTCCCACTACAATGGGAATTACCGGTACGTCTGGGTTAATGTTGTTAATTCCTTCTACGGCGGAAGAGATTGAAATGGCGGGCGTAATAAACCCATCGGCGAGCAAGGTGGCACACCCAATGAGCGCAGGAATAACTACCCAGCGAACGTTCCGTTCCTTGAGTAAGGCAAAGAGGGCAAAAATTCCGCCTTCCCCGTTGTTGTCTGCATTCAGTGCAAAATAAATGTATTTAATGGTCGCCAACAAGATCAATGTCCAAATCACACAGGATAATCCTCCAACAATAAAATCTCTACTGAGGTGAGCGCCCTGACCGGTAATGGCTTGAAACACATACAGGGGAGAGGTTCCGATGTCACCAAATACAATTCCGATGGTGATAAGAACGCCTGCAAACGAGATTTTATGATAGGAACCAGACATGAAAAAAATTTTGCTAATTTATATGAATTGCGGGTTATAAACACTGAAAAACACGAAATTATTTTACGGGACAATACTTGGTTTTGTTACACCGAAAAAATGGAATACCTTTGCCCCCATCTGGAGAGGTGTCCGAGTGGTTGAAGGAGCACGCCTGGAAAGTGTGTATACGCCAAAAGTGTATCGAGGGTTCGAATCCCTCTCTCTCCGCCAAAACCATTGAAAAGCCTAGCATCGCTAGGTTTTTTTATTTAAGGACAGAACCAAGCTTGCTTGGATGAATGGCCAGAAATAAAAAAAGAGAAACCACGAAGTGATAGCTTTTCAATGATTTTGAAGCACATCCCCCTTGGGTTCATACGCTTTAGCGTATACTCCCTAATTGCTAGCTTTTTGATTGTTTTGAAGCACATGCCCCCTTGGGTTCATACGCTTTAGCGTATACTCCCTAATTGCTAGCTTTTTGATTGTTTTGAAGCTACCTCCTCCGAGGTTCACGAGCGCAGAGAGTAATCTAAATGCGAATAAAAAAGGCAAAAGATGCAACGCAGCTTTGCTTTTGATAGCTTTGAAGCACCCCGGGTGCGGGTTTAACCCGCACCCGGGGAAATACTCACATACAACTTATTCGACCCCCACGGGGTCGTGCATTCATTTTTTAAACCATGAAACAAACTTGTGGGATTCCGATGGAATCCTAGATAGCTTTGAAGCTCAACACCGATACCAAGTATTTAAATCCTTGGTATCGGTTAGTCCTAGTTATCGCTTACCCAAACACCCCCTTCACGACCTCATCCGTGGCTTCCCAGTGGGCCATGTGGCCCGCGTTGGGAATTACAATTAGCGCTGGGGTTATTTGCTCCGCGGGCGGTGTGAGCTGTGCAATTAGTTCATCTACCATTACCAGGCGGTCCAGTGCGCCGTGAATTATCTTGAAGCAGGCTGAATTGTTCAAAACAAGTTCCGTATAATCGGCACGTGTGCGCATGGCCAAGGCGGCATACGCAATGGCATCCGAGGTCATGGCCTTCGCTTCTTGTTTCAATGCTACAATTTCCTTTTGAAAAGCCTCGGGCCGTGCAAACAAGTTGGGAATGGCTTCATTAATAAAAAGTTCCTTGCCGGTATAGGCAATCCGGGCCACCCGCAGGCGATCTGCCTGTTTAGCCTCGCTATCAGACCAACAATTCGAGTTTAACAAGGTAACATGACTTGGCTTCGAGATGCCTTTCGGGGTGTTGGCAAATAGCTCCAAGGCTACATAGCCGCCCATGCTGTGTCCAAGCACACGGTATGCGTCGATCTTCAAAAAGGCAAGTACTCGCCCCACCTCAGCGGCCATAAATTTCATGGACGGAATCTCACTCGGATCGGACAAGGGAGATTTCCCATGACCCGGAAGTTCGATAAGAAGCTTGGTTCCTGGAAGTTCGGTCAAATTTAGGGGTTCCCACATCGTGGAAGACTCCAAAAACCCATGCAAAAAAACGGTAATCGGTCCTTCGCCGAATAATTCGTAATGCAGCAGCTTAGCCACGGTTCATTATCTCCTCGATGGCCTCGGCTTCTATCGGAATGTTGCGCATCAAATTGTGTGGCGCACCGTTTGCCTGCACCACCACATCATCTTCTAAGCGAATCCCTAAGCCTTCCGCAGGAATATAAATCCCCGGTTCTACGGTAAACACCATGTTTGCTTGAATCGGTTCGTGCCAAAGGCCCACATCATGCGTGTCTAAGCCAAGGAAATGAGACGTTCCGTGCATGAAATATTTCTTGTACGCCGGCCATGCGGCATCTTGATTTTTTATGTCCTCCAGGCTTATTAATCCAAGATTCACCAGTTGCTCTTCCATTAAAGTCCCCACCTGCTTGTGGTATTCCGCCATGATGGTGCCCGGAACTAATAATTTGGTGGCTTCGTTCTTCACGTGAAGCACCGCGTTATATACCTCTTTTTGACGGGGGGTAAATCTTCCATTAACGGGAATACAGCGGGTTAAATCTGAGGAATAATTGGCATATTCTGCCCCCACGTCCAAAAGCATTACATCACCCGCTTGGCATTGCTGGTTGTTTTCAATGTAATGAAGCACGCACGCATTTTTACCCGAAGCAATAATGGGCGTATAAGCAAACCCTTTTGAACGGTTTCTTAGAAACTCGTGCGCAAATTCCGCTTCGATTTCATATTCCCATACGCCTGGTTTTACAAAATCTAATACGCGGCGAAATCCGTTCTCTGTAATATCGCATGCAGTTTGCATCAAGGCTAATTCCACGGATTCCTTAATCGATCTTGTTTTATGTAGAATCGGAGCCGACTTATATACCTGATGTGCTGGGTAATCTATTTTAACCTGTTTAATAAAGCGGTCTTCCCGCGTTTCAACTTCCGTGTTGGCTCGAAGGTGTTCATTCGTGTTTAAATAAATCCCTTGTGCTTCGGCCATCAATTGCTTAAAAATGGTCGGGAATTGATTTAACCAATACACGGTTTTTATTCCCGAGGTTTTGTAAGCCGTTGCCTTCGTTAATTTCTCGCCTTCCCAAATTGCGATGGTTTCATTGGTTTCTCTTAAAAACAATACCTCCCGATGGGCTGGATTGCTTGCAGTTGGAAACAACACCAAGATAGATTCTTCTTGATCCACCCCGGAGAGATAAAAAATGTCGCGGTGCTGCTGAAAAGGCATCGTGGCATCAGAAGAAATGGGATAAATATCATTCGAATTAAATACCGCTAAGGTATTTGACGTCATGTGTTGTATGAACTTTGCGCGGTTAGCCACGAAAAGCTCCCGGTCTATTTGATGGTATTTCATGCCTTATTTAATCTTGCTAAATCGTAATTGATGCGTACCGTTGCTCGACTCAAACGAATACCATAAATCCTCCTTGGTAAGCCGATCAATGGTGAAGTTTGTCGCGGTATTATTTACCATAGGTGTTAGTTTGTATGTGCTGTCTGCAAATATTTTTAATACCGTGCGTTCCCCTGCAATATCCCATCCGCCACCGTATGAGTGATAGGCACCGGCCGTATCAATATATGCCCGCTCAAAGGTTCCACCTTCATTAAAGGTTTCTTTAAAGTTTTGCACTAAGACCGTATCGCTGTAATCAAAGCCATTCATAAAATAGGCGTTCATTTTCCATTCACCCATGATGTGGCCCTTGACTAATTTACGTAAGCCTCCTTCCGGGTATTTAGCGCAGGATACCGCTAAAACAATCGTAAGAACAAAAAGAGAAAGATTTTTCATGGCAATAATTTTAACAAATTAACAAAAAAAAGCCTTAAGATTCCTCATCGGTGAACCAGCTGGCATAGCGTACGTAATTCTTACTGATTCGTTCCACTTCGCCGGCAAAGAGCTCCGGAGAAAGGGTTTTTACTTTTTTAGCAGGAACCCCGGCATAAATGCTCCACGATTCTACCTGGGTGCCCTCAAGTAAGACCGCTCCGGCAGCAATGATGCAATTGGATGCAATGTGGCAATTATCCATTACGATGGCGCCCATTCCCACCAACACGAAATCGTCAATCCGACACCCATGCACCAAGGCATTGTGTCCAATAGAAACTGAATTACCAATCGTAAGTGTTGTTTTTTCAAAGGTGCAATGCAATACCGCACCGTCTTGAATGTTTACTTGGTTTCCGATGCGTATGCTGTTTACATCGCCACGAACCACGGCATTGAACCATACCGAACAGTGATCTCCCATTACCACATCACCTACAACGGTTGCGTTTTCAGCAAGGTAGCAATTCGATCCAAAAACGGGAGTGTTTCCCCTACATGATTTAATTAGTGCCATATTACGACCAGGAGGTTCCTTCTTTATTATCTTTAATTTGTATGCCTGCTTTGGCAAGCCCATCCCGAATCATATCGGAGGTGGTCCAATCTTTTTGTTCGCGCGCTTGTTGACGCAAGGTGATTACCATATCCATCACCCCAGAAAGACGTTGGTTTTCTTCCTTTTTTGAAGGCTCTATTCCCAATACCGCCTGTACCAAAGTGGTCATGGCTTGAGTAAACCACAATAAATCTTCCTGAGTTAAGTGTTCCTTTCCTTCATTGAGGGCATGAATATATTTTACCGCATCGAACAAGGAGGCAATTAATATCGGCGCATTAAAATCATCACAAATCGCGGCTTCTGCTGGGCTTAACACCTTCGCTACCTCAACCGAGGACGTGCTACTTGGCGTAAGCTTTTCAAGCAGGGAAAGTCCTTCCATCAGGCGTTCAAATCCTTTTTCAGACGCGTTGAGTGCTTCTTCGGTAATGTCTAAGGTGCTTCGATAGTGGGCTTGCAGCATGAAAAACCGAACAACTGCTGCAGGGTATGCTTTAGTGAAAAGGGTAGATGTTCCTTCTACAATTTCTTTCGGAAGAAAATAATTACCCAAGGACTTACTCATTTTTTTCCCATTCACATTGAGCATGTTCGCATGCATCCAATACCGTGCGGGGTTACATCCAAAGGACCCACAGTTTTGTGCAATTTCATCTTCATGATGCGGAAATTTCAGGTCTAAGCCTCCGCCGTGTATATCAAACTGCTTACCTAAATACTTGGTAGACATGGCCGTGCATTCGATGTGCCATCCCGGATTTCCATTACCCCAAGGTGAACGCCACACTTGCATGTCTTCTGGATTCGCTTTTTTCCAAAGGGCAAAATCAGCGAAAAAGCGCTTTTCATCTTGCGCATTTAATGTGCGTGTTTCTTGCTCCAATTCATCCACTTTTCTACCACTAAGTGCCCCATAGTTATGTTGCTGCATATAGGTTTTTACATCAAAATAGACCGAACCATTCACTACATAGGCAAAGCCGTTTTCAATGATTTGCTCAATCACTTCAATCTGTTCTTGGATATGAGCAGTTGCCGTAGGCTCAATACTTGGTGGTAATAGGTTATATATCCGTTGTAGTTCCTGAAACTTAACATTGTAGGTATAAACGATTTCTAAGGATTGAACCTGCGCAGTACGCGCGGCCGAACCAATGCTGTCTACTTCCTGTCCGGCACTGTTGATGATATGTCCGGCATCTGTAATGTTCCGCACATATTTTACCTTGTATCCTAAATACAGAAGGCACCGATAAATAAAATCAAAATTGATAAAGGTGCGCATGTTGCCCATGTGCGGTTCACTGTAAAGGGTTGGGCCACACACATACATGCCTACGTGGTCTTCATGCAAGGGCACGAACTTTTCCTTTTTTCCAGATAAACTATTGTAAATAACGAGTTGATGGTCTGACTTCACGCGTAATGTTTGATTTACACAAAGGTAGAAAAAGCCCACAAATAAGCTTAATTCCAACGCGAAATCCATTCGGGATTATTATTAATTTTGACCATGAACAAATGGACACTTATTGTCCCTGCTGGAGGGGTTGGTAGTCGGATGGGGGCAAATCGTCCGAAGCAATACCTTGAAATTGCGGGAAAACCGCTCCTGATTTATACCCTAAAGGCCCTAGACCAGCATTTTCATCAGCCAAAATTTATACTGGCCATGGCTCCGGAGTGGGTAGAATATATGCTGCCGTTTTTGAACGAAGCAGGATTAACGGAACGATGCACGCTGGTTGCAGGAGGAAAAGAACGGTACGACTCAGTAAAAAATGCGCTAACCAAAGTAAACACACCTTGGGTGGGCGTTCACGATGCGGTTCGCCCCTTTGTATCACAAGAAACGGTTGATCGACTTTGCGAAGGCATAGCACATCATGCTGCGGTAATTCCGGTGGTGGGATTAAAGGAGTCATTACGTAAGAAAACATCCATTGGAACGGAGGCCGTAGATCGTTCTCACTTTATGAATGTACAAACTCCCCAGTGTTTTCATCTGGAGCACCTTCAACGAGCCTATGGGATTCCTTTTGATGAAACCGTTACGGATGACGCCAGTTTGGTAGAGCGAACGGGAGTGATAATTCAAACCGTATTAGGGAATGATGAGAACATCAAAATCACCACGCCTATTGATTTAATTCTTGCAAAACAGTTAGTACTCACCCTATGATTCAACCGCCTTTTTTAACCCCTGGTGATACGGTTTATATTACCGCGCCAGCTAAAGCAATCGAAGAAACGTCTGTATTAGCGGCCAAGAAAACACTTGAAACCTGGGGATTGAAGGTGCGTATCGCAGCGCATTGTTTAGGACGACACCACTACTTTTCTGGTACGGACAAAGAGCGCTTAGCAGATTTTCAAGACGGGTTAGATGATCCAGGCATCAAGGCCATCCTGTGTGCACGTGGAGGATACGGCTGTGTTCGCATGGTAGAGGCATTGAATTGGGACGCCTTTAAAAGACATCCAAAGTGGATTATTGGTTTTAGCGATGTAACCGTTTTTCATCAAAAGATCCATCACGTAGGAATAGAGAGCATTCATGGAATTATGCCCTTGGGGTTTCTTGAAGGGTCGGATGCGGCAAAAGAAACACTGAAAGATAGCTTGTTTGGAACGCCCTATACACTCGTGGCACCCTATGTTTCAGAGAATATTACCGGGGAAGCCGTGGGGGAATTGGTGGGGGGAAACATGGCCATTGTTACGAGTTTATTGGGAACCTCTTTATCCTATTCGTTTGACAATAAACTTTTAGTGCTTGAGGACATCGGGGAACATGTATACAAAATTGACCGAATGCTCTATTCGTTGAGGCTTGCGGGCGCGTTTAATCAAATTAAGGGCCTGGTATTGGGAGGATTTACGGATATGGAAGATACCGATGTTCCGTTTGGAAAAACCATCAAGGAGTTGGTCCTTGAACAGGTTCAAGATTTGGGAATACCTGTAGCCTTCGATCTTCCGTTTGGTCACATCTCAGATAACCAAGCCCTGGTATTTGGTAGAGCCGCGTTACTGAAGGTTACGGAAACGAAAACCACCCTGCTTATCTAAAATGATTCTAAATAAAAATCATATTTTCATTCGATTGTTCTATACCTTAACTTTGCACCTGATAATTTAATTAACTATGTCTGTACGATCAGCTTTTTCATCATCCATCATCAAGAAAGTTTGGATGGCCCTAACGGGACTTTTTCTGTGTACCTTCCTCATCGGTCACTTAGCAGGAAACATGCAACTTATTCTCAAAACCGGAGAAGAAGGGCGCCGAGCCTTTAATGAATACGCCTACTTTATGGCGCACAACCCCTTCATTAAGGTGCTTTCATACGTAACCTATTTCTCTATTATTTTTCACGCGGTTCAAGGTTTCTATTTAACGTACCAAAACAAAAAAGCAAGACCTCAGGGCTATGCATATACCAAACCGGGGGCAAATAGCTCCTTGCCGTCTCGCTATATGGCTGTTTTAGGCACCTTGATTTTAGTGTTTATTGTTACGCACATGGCTAACTTTTGGTGGAGAGCAAAGATTAAGGAAGACATTCCTTTGCATTATAAAACCATCACTAAGGAGCAAATGCAACAGAAAATTAAGTTCACGTATATTCTAACCACGAAAGGAGAATACATGCCCTTCAGTGTAAAAGAAGAAAATTCTGGCATGTACTATGACTTGCGAACTGGACAACCCTTAATGAATAAAGCAGATTCTTGCATCTACAGAATTAAGAATCATCAAGAATTATATGATAAAGAAACAGACCTGAAAATCACAGAGGGTTACAAAGACCTTTACACGGTAGTTATGGACTTTTTTAATCCGAAGAAAAACGACATAGCGCTTGTGTATTTGTTGTTGTATGTGGTCTCCATGGCGGTGCTTGCATTTCACCTATGGCATGGTTTCGCTTCTGGATTTCAGTCGCTTGGGTTAAACCACAAACGTTACACGCCGATTATCCAAGGAATAGGTAAATTATTTGCTTTGGCGGTGCCGGGCTTATTTGCCTTGATTACCATTTTAATTTATTTGAAATAACGATTTAATCATATACCGATGTCAAAATTAGACGCTAAGATTCCGGAAGGACCATTATCAGAAAAGTGGACCAACCATAAAAACCACATGAAATTAGTGGCGCCCAATAACCGACCAAAGATCGATGTGATTGTTGTTGGGACGGGATTGGCAGGAGCCTCTGCCGCTGCTTCACTTGGTGAAATGGGCTACAATGTAAAAGCATTCTGCTTTCAGGATTCTCCACGTAGAGCGCACTCCATCGCAGCACAAGGTGGAATTAATGCCGCTAAAAATTACCAAAATGATGGCGATTCTGTATATCGCTTGTTTTATGACACCATTAAAGGGGGCGACTACCGTGCGCGTGAAGCAAACGTGCACCGCTTATCCGAGGTTTCTGGAAACATTATTGATCAATGCGTTGCCCAAGGTGTTCCGTTCGCTCGAGAATACGGCGGCTTATTGGACAACCGTTCTTTTGGTGGCACTCAGGTTCAGCGTACGTTTTATGCTGCAGGTCAAACAGGACAACAGCTTTTATTGGGTGCCTATTCTGCCTTATCTCGTCAAATCGGATTGGGTCGGGTAAAAATGTATCACCGCCATGAGATGTTAGACTTAGTGGTGGTTGACGGAAAAGCACGAGGGATCATTGCCCGAAACCTGGTGACCGGAGAAATCGAAAGACACAGTGCGCACGCCGTGGTAATCGCTTCTGGAGGATACGGAAACGTTTATTTCCTATCAACGAACGCGATGGGAAGTAATGTGTCTGCTGCCTGGAAGGTACATAAAAGAGGCGCTTATTTTGCCAATCCGTGTTTCGTTCAGATTCACCCTACATGTATTCCGGTGCACGGAACCAACCAGTCTAAATTAACCTTAATGTCTGAGTCCTTAAGAAACTCCGGACGAATTTGGGTTCCAGCTAAAAAAGAAGACGCAGAAGCCATCCGAGAAGGTCGATTAAAGCCAACTCAAATTGCAGAAGAAGACCGGGATTATTTCTTAGAGCGCAGATACCCGGCCTTTGGGAATCTTGTACCTCGTGACGTGGCTTCTAGAGCGGCAAAAGAGCGTTGTGATGCTGGATTTGGTATTGAGGCTAATGATACAAACGAAGGGGTTTATTTGGATTTCTCTTCTGAAATCAGAAGCAAGGGAAAACAAGCGGCCTTCGCCAAAGGAGATCATAATCCATCCAATGAAACCATTCTTGCGATGGGTAAAAAATGGATTGAAGAGAAGTACGGGAACTTATTTCAGATGTATGAAAAAATTACCGATGAGAATCCGTACGAAACACCAATGAAAATTTATCCGGCGGTTCACTACACCATGGGTGGCGTTTGGGTTGATTATAACCTTCAAAGTACTATTCCTGGTTGTTTTGTAACCGGTGAAGCAAATTTCTCTGACCACGGAGCTAACCGCCTGGGAGCTTCCGCATTAATGCAAGGCTTGGCCGATGGATACTTTGTGCTTCCATATACGCTTTCTAATTACTTGGCAGATGATATTCGAACCGGAACCATTTCCACGGATGCGCCTGAATTCGAAGCGGCGGAACGTGACGTTACCGATCGGATCCAAATGTTCTTGAACAACAAGGGAACTAAATCCGTTGACTATTTCCACAAGAAGTTAGGGTTAATCATGTGGAATAAGGTAGGGATGGGCCGCAGTGAAGCCGGTTTAAAGGAAGCGATAGAGGAAATCAAAGCCCTACGGGAAGCCTTTTATGCGGATGTTTTTGTTCCTGGCGATGCCAATGAAATGAATACCGAATTGGAAAAAGCGCTTCGTGTGGCAGATTTCTTGGAATTAGGACAACTCATGGCGGTTGATGCCTTAAACCGTAATGAATCCTGCGGGGGGCATTTCCGAGAAGAATATCAAGATGCAGAAGGAGAAACGTTGCGAGATGATGATAACTTCAAAATGGTAGCCGCCTGGGAATACCAAGGTCCTGATGCAAAAAAAGCAACCTTACATAAAGAAGAATTAAAATACGAGTTCATTAAAATTGCAGCGAGAAACTACAAATAAAGAAACGACTTATGGCAACTAAATTTATCAATATTACCCTTAAAATTTGGCGTCAAAAGAATAGCCAAGCCAAAGGAAGCCTTGAAACGTATAAACTGGACCAGGTGTCTACAGATAGTTCGTTTTTGGAAATGCTTGACCAATTAAACGAGCAACTTATAAACAGCAACGAATCGCCGGTAGCTTTTGATCACGATTGCCGTGAAGGAATTTGCGGGATGTGTTCCCTGTATATTAATGGCCGTGCACATGGACCAGATACCGGAACCACTACCTGTCAATTGCACATGCGTAAATTCAACGACGGGGATACCATTTATGTAGAACCATGGAGATCGAAAGCCTTTCCAATTATTAAAGATTTGGTGGTAGATCGCTCTGCGTTTGATCGCATTCAGCAGGCGGGAGGATTTGTTTCAGTGAACACTTCTGGAAGAACCATGGATGCGAATGCAATTCCGGTTCCAAAAGACGACGCGGACAAGGCATTTGAGGCCGCTGCATGCATTGGGTGTGGTGCTTGTGTAGCAAGCTGTAAAAACGGCTCTGCGATGCTTTTTGTGGGGGCTAAAGTATCTCAATATGCGCTCTTACCGCAAGGTCAGGTTGAAGGACGTGAGCGGGTACTAAACATGGTGCGCCAAATGGATGAAGAAGGTTTTGGAAATTGCACGAATACAGGAGCTTGCGAAGTAGAATGTCCTAAAGGAATCTCTATTGAGAATATTGCTCGAATGAACCGCGAGTTGATTAAAGCTGCCGTAACCAGTGACAAAAAATAACACACGCCATTAAATGTCATAAAAAAAGGGAAGCAAATGCTTCCCTTTTT
>CANHSL010000028.1 GCA_947463385.1 Flavobacteriales bacterium | reverse complement strand
TGAAAGGCCAGCGAATTTAGCCAGAGGTCCACATCAAGGACTTCTTGAATTGCACATGGAAATTCAGCGTTGGATGAATTATTTAACACATCAATCAAATGAACCAATCCTGAAAAATCATTTAATGCTTCATTGGTTTTAAGTTCATAAAGGGCTTGATATGGTGCTTGAGATACGCCTTGAAAGGTCATATCCGCGCCCCACTTGGCTTTATATAAATTGCCGGTATCGTCGTTATTGAAACGTGCTTCTATGTACTGATCATCGAGGTGTTCCACGTTGATATACAGGCCTTTATATTCCCCGTTTATATAAACTTCGACATACGACGTGCGTGCGGCAGGTAATCCCGACCATCGAAGCATTTCCTGACAGGTTCGACTGCGCATAATCGATACGTCATTATGCTCCCCGTTCAAGTTTAACGATTTTAAGTCGTACCATTTAAATCCGGGTTGGTATACATTAAAATCGATTTTAAATGACTTTTTTGCAGATTGTAAGGATGTGTTTCCACGAAGCCTTATACCAACTGTATCAATTGTATCTGTAACTACCGAACTTGAATAAATAAAATGGGCTGGAAACTCAAAATTAGACCCTAAACTATCCCCTACCATGGTATTAAAATCCTGAGGATTCATGGTAATATAAATCTTAGCTACCTCATTTTGAAGGAAGGCATTGGAATTCGCTGGGTGTAGCAATTGAGCAAAAAAAGCAAGCGGAAAAAAACATGCGATACAACTGAATTTTCTCATTATTTCACCACAGTTTGATAAGCGATTGAATTACCTAATTTAACTAATACCAAATAGGTTCCTGAAGTAAGATTCAATTCGTCAAGTACCAGGTGATTCTCCCCTGCATTAGCCATAGTGCGTTGTTGTTTTATCAGTACTCCTTGCGCATCAAAAAGCTGAATCTCTACCGGTTGAAAATCCTGCGATGTAAGTTTAATGGTACAAGAAGAGGTTAAAGGAACCGGATAAACCACAAAATCAAACGCAGGATTTTCCAAGTCTTCAATGGAGGCCACAGACGTAATATACGGTTGAGGCAGGTGAACATCAGTATATACTCGATATTCTCCGGGTTGTAATGGAATGGATGCATTAACATTCGTAACATTCAAGCTATCCCCGGTGAAATACTCGTACCACCAACCGGTATGTTGAAAGGCTGGAATTGCCGAGGCGGCATTCACATCAATATTCACTAAAGACACCCCATTCATGGTCGGATGATTCATAATCATACGTTTAATGCCTGCGCCAAGACTGGCTTGAAAATCTAAGGACCTAAAGGTCTCATAATTGTTGCGCAAGGTCAACATAGCCGTGTACACATCAAGTAATTGTTGACGTCTTCCTTGCTGAAGGTAATTCCATAATATCGGTTTATTACATACACGACATGGATAATCAATGTTGATATCATAACCATACTCCCCAAATTGCCAGATCATTCTAGGCCCAGGTTGTGAAAGAAAAGTAACGGCCAAGCCCTGCATGCGACCGAGTGCGGTGTAGGGGTCTTTTGCATTATGGGAAGGATTGGAAGCATTCCCGTACGTAATTGCCTCATACATCAAGCGTTGCTCGTCATGACTTTCCATGTACGTTACTAAATGAGGTAAGGTCCAGGTGCGGTTGGTGTAAATCCCATTGGTAATGCTTGAATTTGCAGGAAACCCTTTACCTGAATTGTGATAGCCATAGGTTACATTCCCCCAAAGCATGCATCCGTAATCTGCCAATTGTTCTTCTTCGTTATTATCGCACCAATGCTCGAGGATAATGTATTGATCCGGGTCAATGGCCCAAATGCTATCGGCCATGCGCTTGATGTTATTAATCCGTTCCACGCTAAAACTTGCTGTAGTATTAGCAAACCCTTTGGTAAAATCGAAACGGAACCCATCGATGTTGTATGTTTCTAGCCAATATCGATTGACTTGATCTACAAACTCCTTTGTTGCTAATTTACTATGGTTAAAGTCGTATCCCCAGCAATTTGGTGGATGAGGACATACGGCATTAAACCATGGGCTATTCGCGGCAGGACGACTATTCAACGCGTCCCAATACATATTTACCATGGGATTTTGTCCAAAGGCATGGTTAAGCACCATATCAATAATGACGGCAATACCACGACCGTGGCACGTATCTACAAATTCTTTAAACTTTTGCGCCGTGCCATAGTATTTATCAAGCGCCATATGAAAAGATGGGTTATACCCCCAGCTTTCATTGCCTTCAAATTCAAAATTCGGCATCAATTCAATGGCATTAATTCCTAGGCGATCTAAATACGCAATGGTATCAATCAGTGTTTGATAGTTTCGAGCCGCAACAAAATCTCGAACCAACAATTCATAAATCACAAGGTCTTTATTTTCAGGACGTGTAAAGCTTGTATTTTGCCAGGTATAGTTAGATGGTGTTGTGTAAAAAACAGAAATAATTCCGGTAGTTAATCCGGTTGGGTATGCCGGTAAATTTGGAAAGGTATTCGCATTAATAAAAGGGTCATTATTTGGGTCAAGCACTAAGGTACTCATTGGATCCGCATATTTTCCTTGGTTTGTAATCAAGTATTGATAGCCATATGCCTGTCCGGGTTGTAGACCATTAACTATAAGCCACCACCGCGTGGAATCTGCAGAGCAATTCATGTGGAAGGCACCAGTTGGTAACCAGTTATTAAAATCTCCCACCAAGTAGACATGATCTTTCTCGGGGGCATACAGTTGAAACAAGGCTGTTGAGTCGTTCAGCATCTGAACACCATTCTTAGTTCCGGCGGGAGGATTTTGATAAGTTAGGGGGGGATTAACGGTATAGTAAACGCTATCTTTTATCACGGTAGTTCCGTTATCTGCTTCAAAAAGCAGCACGTGGGTACCGGGAACGGATGCGGTAATGTTCGTATTAATGGCCAGTGCATTTGGCACAGATTGTAAAAGCACCCCATCTTCCTTTAAGCTTAAGGTAGCGGGTTGATTTGCTTGCGCATTGAACGCAAAATTTTGATTTAAGTCTAATAAGGGCATTTGGCTTGGATTGAAAATCGCGGCCTGCAGCCCACCGTTTACGGGGTAAACGTCATAATAAATATCGCTGCCATCTGCTTCACGTCCTACCACAGAGCCAGTGGCATTGCGAAAAACAAAGGCTAACTTAAGGACGGTAGTATTCACAGGAAATCCATAAAACGCATCGATATCAAGGGTGATTGAATGTTTATTATTTCCAAGATTGGTCATTTGTACATTGGCATCTACCTGCCCCCAATTCCCTTGAACGAATAGCCAATTCGTAGGTGAAGTACTTGCAGTGGTAATTACGCCGGTATGGCAATACACCTGATTGGTACCTACTAAGGCACCATTCCCTTCGCTTGCATCATAAACGATGGTAACCACATCATTCACCGTAGGAAATGCTGGAGTAAGTTCCAAAATTTGAGCATTCATCGGAAGGGTGAATAGCCCAAAAACAAAAAACAAAAGGTGTGTGAATTTCATAAGGTTAAGATAAAGAAAAAGCCTACGTTTTCACATAGGCTTTTCCAAGAAAAAAATATAAAATTATTTTTTCATCAATTTTCCAGTAACCACATTACCAGCAGCATTTACTTGGTAAAAGTAAGAACCTGCCATTAAGTTTGCTGTAGAAATTTCAACTGAATTTTCAGCACCAGTAACTACTGATTTTGTAGCAACTACTTTACCAGACAAATCAAATAATACGATCTCTGCCGTATTTGCATTTGAGCTAAAGTTAAATGTAGCAACGTCATTTGCTGGGTTTGGAGAAACTGTTAAGTTGCTAATTGCGTTGTTGCTCAAGTTCGCAGAACAAGAAGCAGCACACGCATCCCAACAATACGTTAATGTAGTTGCAGCAGCTGGAATAACCAAAGTACGGTTAATGTTTCCAGAACCATCATCTACACCACAACCACCAGAAACGATTGAGTTAAGTGGGTCTGTTCCTTCATTCATTCCCCAGTTACCATTGATAAACTTGTAATTAAGTGTTTGATCAACAGAACCAGCTGGAAATTCAACAGCGATTTCCCAGATGTTGTTTCCTAGGTCAGTACACGCTGAAGTTGCAGTAGTTGGAGACCAGTCAGCCATTGGCCCACCATTCGCTTGTCCACCCATTGCTGAGAAATTACCTCCTACGCGGATTCCAGTTGCATCAAGTGTTGCGCCACCAGCTACATAGTTGGTTACATCCACTTGGAAAGTTACGGTTACTTGTGCAGTAGCCATTGCTCCAATAAAAAGAGCAGATAAAAGTGTAAACATTTTTTTCATACACAAAAAATTTAAACGGTTAATACTTACTTAGTGTCAATTAGACAACTTCAAAATTAAAAATAAAATTAAATTTTTAATGATTTTTTGAAAAAATTTTCTTTAAGCAACTGTTAATTAATTGGATAATAAACACGTACCCACATAGAGTAACCCGTTTGTTCTAAGGTTTATTGGGGGATTCTCAAAAACCCCTAGATAAGAAGACCCACTGCCTGACATGGCTGCATAAATAGCCCCTTCTTGAATAAGGTATTCAATACCCAAAGAAATTTCGGGATGAACCAAGGTTACAGGCTTTTCGAAATCATTCACGTAGTAGGCCTGCCATTCATGTAATGCCTTAATTTGATGGCCAATGCTGTTCGTTGGATTTGGAATAATGGATCCGTAGGCCGATGCTGTACTCACATGAATCCCTGGATTGTAAATTGCGATATACAAGCCGGAAAGATTTACATTCATCGGATGCAATTGTTCTCCCCTACCGGTAGCCAATGCCGGTTGATTTGTTATAAAAAAGGGGCAATCACTTCCTAATTCTGCAGCTAAACGTTCTAAGGTTTCGGTGGACAACCCCAAGTCAAACCATTCATTCAAGCCTTTTAAGGTAAATGCGGCATCAGCAGATCCGCCACCTAAACCTGCACCAATTGGAATCTGTTTTCGCAAATGAATAGCTACTGGTCCGATGCCATACCTGTTTTTCATGAGCATATATGCCCTTTCAACCAAGCCTAACCTTCCATCCGAAGGTATATCAATGCCTGTTTGAGTGTATGAGAACTCTTCCGATGCGCTTAGTTCTAATATGTCATAAATTGGCACAGGAATCATAATCGATTCTATGTCGTGAAATCCGTCTTCGCGCTTCCGAAGAATTCGCAACCCGAGGTTTATTTTTGCATTTGGATATAGGATCATGTGGTACAAAAATACAAGAACGCATTAAAATTTTTACTTTTGTCCATACAAGTAAATCAAACATGAGTACATATCTAGATTTTGAAGCCCCATTGCAAGCGTTACAAGAACAAATCTTGCAAACGGAACAGATTGGAATTAACACCGAAGTGGACATGTCCGATAACATAGCGGCATTAAAGAATAAATATACAGAAACTGCTCAGACCTTGTTCACTAATCTATCGCCATGGCAACGTGTTCAGCTGTCGCGTCACCCTGACCGTCCGTATACCTTAGCGTATATTAACGCCATTACCGATAATGATTTTCTAGAATTACATGGGGATCGTGGAGTAAAAGATGATAAGGCAATGGTTGGTGGCTTTGGATCAATTAATGGTAAAACCGTAATGTTTATTGGTCAACAAAAAGGCATCAATACAAAAATGCGCCAATACCGAAACTTCGGGATGCCGAATCCAGAAGGGTATCGCAAAGCCTTACGCTTGATGAAACTTGCAGAAAAATTCAATAAACCCATCGTTACCTTTATTGATACACCGGGTGCATTCCCTGGGCTTGAAGCGGAGGAGCGCGGACAAGGAGAAGCCATTGCGCGAAACATCTACGAAATGATGCGCTTGACCGTTCCGGTAATTTGCATTATTATCGGTGAAGGGGCTTCCGGTGGAGCCTTAGGAATTGGCGTGGGTGATAAAGTAGTAATGCTTGAAAACACGTGGTATTCTGTTATTTCACCTGAAAGTTGTTCGTCGATCTTATGGCGTTCATGGGAACACAAGGAACAAGCAGCCAGTGCACTTAAACTAACTCCAACGGATATGCAAGGTTTTGGATTAGTTGATGACGTCATTAAAGAACCTGTGGACGGTGCACACCGCAACCACGAGGCTATATTTAGCGAAGTGAAAGCCAATATCCTGGCTTACCTCAAGGAGCTTGAACCCATGCATCCATCCGACCGAATTACCAAAAGAATTGAGAAATTCAACCAAATGGGAGTTTGGAAATAAGCGCTAGAATGAATGTCTGAATCGCTTTTTACTCCAATTGCTTATTTAAAAGGAATAGGTCCTCAAAAGGCAGAATTACTTAAAAAGGAACTTCAGATAGAAACCTATTGGGATTTATTAAATCATTTTCCATTTAGGTATATCAATCGCTCACAAATTCATCAATGCGCGCAACTTCATTTAGTAGACGGGTATGTTCAATTGGAAGGGTATATTGATCAAGTACAAGAACTTGGTGGAGGCCGTTCTAAACGACTTCAGTGCAGATTTACAGATGACACCGCAAGCATTCAGCTCATTTGGTTTCAAGGTTGGAAGTGGATTAAACCGGCGCTCATGCCTGGAAAAAAATACCGTGTCTTTGGAAAACCTCGATTAAACAATAACTTTTGGAGTATTGCTCATCCTGAAATGGCACCTACGGATGAATCAAGTAGCATTGGCTATCAACCGATTTACCCCAGTACAGAAAAATTAAGTGCTAAAGGCTTACATACTCGTGGCATTGAAAAGGTAATTAGTGGCTTACTCGAGCGTATTTCACTAGAAAACATTCCGGATCGCTTGCCCGAATCTATCCGAAGAGAAATGCAATTAATTGGCATTGGAACGGCCTATGCGAATATACACCAACCCCATACTGAACAAGGTTTTACCCAAGCAAAAAAGCGTTTTGTATTTGAAGAATTATTCATGTTACAACTTGAAATGATTCTAAGAAAAGGGGTTCGTAAACGTACGGAAAAAGGCTTTGTTTTTTCGAAATCTGGGGAGATTTTATCCAACTTCTACCACAATAAATTACCATTCGACTTAACGGAGGCCCAAAAAAGGGTCATTCGTGAAATTAGAAAAGATTTCCAAACGGGACAGCACATGAACCGTTTACTGCAGGGGGATGTGGGCTCAGGCAAAACCTTAGTAGCCTTAATAACGATGTTAATCGCGCAAGGCAATGGATTTCAATCTGCCTTGCTTGCACCAACAGAAATTCTATCTGCCCAGCATTATGAAACGATCGTCAGTTTTTTATCTGATTTACCTATACGATGTGCGCTACTCACTGGGTCGACTAAACGGTCTAAACGCACTCCGTTGCTGGAAGCACTTGCTAAGGGAGAGATTGACATTTTAATAGGAACACATGCCTTGCTAGAGGATGAGGTAGTCTTTAAAAACCTAGGCTTAGTTGTAATTGATGAGCAGCATCGCTTTGGCGTAGCACAACGTGCGAAGATGCGAAAGAAAAATACGATTGCACCGCATGTGTTGGTCATGACAGCGACACCGATTCCAAGGACCCTTGCGATGACCTTTTATGGCGATTTAGATGTTTCCGTCATTGATGAACTTCCACCGGGCAGAAAGCCCATACAAACCATTCATCGCTTCGATACGCATCGCTTGCAACTCTTTGCGTTTATGCGAGAGCAAATTGCATTAGGTAGACAAATTTATGTGGTGTACCCGCTTATTGATGACAGTGAAACCTTAGATTTCAAGAGTTTATCTGACGGATTCGAAGCCATTTCTCGTTCATTCCCATTACCGGAATACCAAGTGAGTATTGTGCACGGAAAACTCAAGCCAGAAGTTAAGGAGTATGAAATGAAGCGTTTTGTTGATGGGATAACGAATATCATGGTGGCTACCACGGTCATCGAAGTTGGAGTAAATGTTCCAAATGCAACGGTCATGGTGATTGAAAGTGCACAGCGTTTTGGATTGTCGCAACTGCATCAGTTACGTGGGCGTGTTGGACGAGGAGGAGAAAAAT
Organism: Flavobacteriales bacterium; assembly: GCA_947463385.1. Taxonomy (GTDB): domain Bacteria; phylum Bacteroidota; class Bacteroidia; order Flavobacteriales_D; family Crocinitomicaceae; genus UBA952. The sequence goes on along the minus strand of CANHSL010000028.1, from coordinate 17,824 downwards.
CATACTGTATTCTGATGACCAACTATGAGTTATCTAAAGAGGCTAAAAAGCGGATGGAAACCATGGTGGAAACCACGGATGGATTTAAAATTGCGGAAGTAGATTTAAGCTTGAGAGGTCCGGGTGATATTTTAGGAACGCAGCAAAGTGGCGCATTAAACTTAAAGATGGCCGACCTTTCCAGAGATCAACATGTAGTTAGTATCGCGAGAGAGGCTGCGCTTCGTATCTATGAACAAGATCCAAGCTTAACGGACCCTTTGCATTTAACCTTAAGGAATTATATGTTGACCTTGTTTAAAAACAAGCCGCAATGGGATAAAATTGCATAAAAAAATCCCGCCGAAGCGGGATTTAATATCTGAAAGAACGGCGTCTTACGCTTGATTCTCTTCGGTTAATTTTTCGTAAACTTCTTTCGAACCAACTATCATATTTTGGAAATGACGAACTCCTGTACCTGCTGGAATTAAATGTCCAACAATTACATTTTCTTTCAATCCAAGGAGGTGATCCTCTTTACCTGAAATCGCTGCTTCGTTAAGCACTTTCGTAGTTTCCTGGAAGGAAGCTGCTGAAATAAACGACTGGGTTTGAAGTGACGCTCTAGTGATACCTTGAAGAAGTGGTGTAGAAGTAGCTGGTTCAGCCTCACGAGCCTCAATTAGCTGTTTATCTTCACGCTTCAATCTTGAATTTTCATCACGTAATTTACGTACAGAAATCAACTGACCTTTCTCTACTTCAGTAGAATCTCCGGCATCTCTAATGAACATCATACCATAAAGTTGGTCATTCGCTTCCATGATATCTGCTTTATGAATTGATTGTCCTTCAAGGAAACGCGTATCTCCTGGATCAACAATCTCTGCTTTAAGCATCATTTGACGAACGATTACTTCAAAATGCTTATCGTTAATTTTCACCCCTTGAAGTCGGTAAACCTCTTGGATCTCATTTACGATATACTCTTGAACTTTAGTTGGACCTTCAATATTTAAGATATCATTCGGTGTAATTGCACCATCGGATAGCGGTTGTCCGGCACGAACGAAATCGTTCTGCTGTACCAAGATATGCTTCGCAAGTGGAACAAGGTATTTACGTACCTCACCCAATTTAGATGTAATGATGATTTCACGGTTACCACGCTTAATCGTACCGTATGCAGCAGTTCCATCAATTTCAGAAACAACCGCAGGGTTCGATGGGTTACGTGCTTCGAAAAGTTCTGTTACACGCGGTAAACCTCCTGTGATATCCCCAGACTTACCAGAAGAACGTGGGATTTTCACCAAGGTAACCCCTGCATCAACTAAGTCACCTGCATCGACATTTAAGTGGGCGCTTACTGGAAGAGAATATTCTCTTAATACTTCACCAGATTTAGCATCTACGATATGAATTGCAGGACTTTTCTTTTTATCACGAGACTCGATAATCACCTTACGGTTATATCCAGTTTGCTCATCCATTTCTTCACGGTATGTAATACCTGCTTCCATGAAATCAAACTTAACTTTACCTTTTACTTCGGTAATAATCAAGGCATTGTATGGATCCCATTTACAGATTACATCTCCTTTCTTCACTTTAGTTTTATCCTCAACCATTAAATCAGAACCGTAAGGAATATTGGCATTCATAATAACAATACCCGTTTTCTCATCAATAATTCTCATTTCTCCTGAACGACCAACAACAATTGTTTTCTCTGTTCCTTCAGGACCTTTATGGTCAATGGTACGCAACTCTTCAAATTCGATGCGACCAGAAACTTTCGCTTTAATGTCAGAGCTATCGGCAATGTTCGAAGCGGTACCCCCAACGTGGAAGGTTCTAAGGGTCAACTGTGTACCTGGCTCACCGATGGACTGCGCGGCGATAACCCCAACAGCGTCACCAATTTGTGCCGGTCTGTGTGTGGCAAGATTTCGACCATAACATTTTGAACAAACTCCTTTACGCATTTCACACGTCAATACAGAACGAATTTCAACATCATCAATTCCTGCAACTTCGATTTCTTTAGCTACATTTTCTGTGATTAATGCGCCACTTTCTACAATTAAGCGGTCAGATTCTGGATAATATACATTATGAACTGAAGTTCTTCCTAAAATACGATCGTATAATGGCTCAACAACTTCATCATTCTTACGTAACGCAGAAGCTACAATACCACGAAGGGTACCACAATCTTCTGAATTAATTACCACATCTTGAGCAACATCCACTAAACGACGAGTTAAGTAACCCGCATCGGCAGTTTTAAGGGCGGTATCCGCTAAACCTTTACGTGCACCGTGGGTAGAAATAAAGTACTCAAGAATCGATAACCCTTCTTTAAAGTTGGAAAGAATTGGATTTTCAATAATTTCCTGAACTGAGGCACCAGATTTCTGTGGTTTAGCCATCAATCCACGCATTCCTGAAAGCTGACGAATCTGCTCTTTAGAACCCCGTGCACCAGAATCATACATCATGTAGATGGAATTGAATCCTTGACGGTCTGTTTTAAGCTGATCCATTAAGGTAGCTGTCAAACGTGAATTGGTATGTGTCCAGATATCAATAATCTGGTTGTAACGCTCATTGTTTGTGATTAATCCCATGTTATAGCTAGCCATAACCTCGGTAACCTCTTGTTCTGCTTTAGCAACCAAAACTTCTTTTTCCTTCGGAATGATAATATCATCCAAATTAAAGGATAATCCTCCTTTGAAGGCCATATGGTAACCTAAAGTTTTGATATCATCCAAGAATTGGGCTGTACGACTTGTACCAGAAATTTTAAGTACTTCACCGATAATATCTCGTAAGGCCTTTTTCGTAAGGACATCATTGATATAACCAACTTCGCGCGGAACGTTTTCGTTAAACAATACACGTCCACACGTGGTGTCAATCATTGTTAATACCGGCTCACCTTGTTCATTCAGATCGTACGTTTTAACCTTAATGGTTGCATGTAGGTCTAACTGGCGCTCATTGTATGCAATGATTACTTCTTCGGGAGAATAGAATATTTTCCCTTCCCCTTTCACCTTATCTGTTTCCGTTGAAACTTTACCTTTTGTAATGTAGTAAAGTCCAAGAACCATGTCTTGAGATGGTACGGCGATTGGCGCACCATTCGCAGGATTCAAGATGTTGTGTGAAGCAAGCATTAACAACTGTGCTTCCAAAATTGCAGCATTCCCTAGGGGTAAATGCACCGCCATTTGGTCACCATCGAAATCCGCGTTGAATGCCGTAGTTACCAATGGGTGAAGACGAATTGCTTTTCCTTCAATCAATTTTGGTTGAAATGCTTGAATACCTAAACGGTGAAGCGTAGGGGCACGGTTAAGTAATACCGGGTGACCTTTCAATACATTCTCTAGGATATCCCAAACAACTGGTTCTTTTCGATCTACAATTTTCTTTGCAGATTTAACAGTTTTCACAATACCGCGCTCTATCATTTTACGAATGATAAACGGTTTGTAAAGTTCTGCTGCCATGTCTTTTGGAATACCGCATTCGTGTAGTTTCAAATCTGGACCTACAACAATTACGGAACGCGCTGAATAATCTACACGTTTTCCTAAGAGGTTTTGACGGAATCGACCTTGCTTACCTTTCAAGGAGTCAGAAAGTGACTTAAGGGCACGATTCGATTCAGTTTTAACCGCACTAGATTTACGTGAATTATCAAATAACGAATCCACTGCTTCTTGAAGCATACGTTTTTCGTTACGCAAAATCACTTCAGGTGCTTTAATTTCGATCAAACGCTTCAAACGGTTATTACGAATAATAACACGACGATAAAGGTCATTCAAATCCGAGGTAGCAAAGCGACCACCATCCAGTGGAACTAATGGACGTAATTCTGGTGGAATCACAGGCACAACTTTAACAATCATCCATTCAGGACGGTTGTCAATGCGTGTCTGAGAATCTTTCATTGCCTCAACAACTTGTAAACGCTTAAGCGCTTCGTTTTTACGTTGCACCGATGTTTCTTCATCAGCAGCTGAACGCAATTCGTTAGATAAGGAAACCAGATTTAAATCTCTCAACAAGTCATAAAGTGCTTCAGCACCCATTTTTGCGATAAATTTATTTGGATCGGTATCATCTAAGAAATGATTGTCTTTAAGTGCCGGATTATCGATAATATCTAAATAATCTTCTTCAGTTAAGAAATCATATTTCTTCAAGCCTAGTCCTTCCATTTCAGCGGTAACACCCGCTTGAATAACGACATAACGCTCGTAATAAATGATTTGATCAAGCTTCTTAGTTGGAAGGCCAAGTAAGTAACCAATTTTATTTGGCAACGAACGGAAATACCAGATGTGTGCTACAGGAACAACTAAGGAGATATGGCCCATACGTTCACGACGAACTTTTTTCTCAGTTACCTCTACACCACAACGGTCACAAACAATTCCTTTATATCGAATACGCTTGTATTTTCCACAATGACATTCATAATCCTTAACTGGTCCGAAAATACGCTCACAGAACAAGCCATCGCGTTCTGGTTTGTAGGTACGATAATTAATCGTTTCCGGTTTAAGGACTTCTCCACTAGATTGCTCCAAAATCAACTCAGGCGAAGCCAATGAGATGGTAATTTTATTGAAGCTATTTTGTTTTTTTGGTGTTTCTTTCTTAAAAGCCATTTTGTACGCTTTAACAATTTTTTAATTAATCCATACTAACATTAAGGCAAAGTCCTTTCAATTCATGTAATAATACATTGAATGATTCAGGAATGCCTGGTTCAGGAATGTTATCTCCTTTAACAATAGCTTCGTACGCTTTAGCACGACCCATTACATCATCGGATTTAACGGTTAACAACTCTTGAAGAATATTTGCAGCTCCAAAGGCTTCGATTGCCCAAACCTCCATCTCTCCAAAACGCTGACCTCCGAACTGTGCTTTACCACCAAGAGGCTGTTGCGTAATAAGCGAGTATGGTCCGATAGAACGAGCATGCATTTTATCATCCACCATGTGTGATAATTTCAACATGTAAATTACCCCAACCGTTGCTGGTTGATCAAAACGCTCACCAGTTCCACCGTCGTACAAGTAGGTTTTACCTGACTTCGGAACCCCTGCTTTAACTGTCCACTCATCGATTTCTGATGGATGTGCACCGTCAAAGATTGGCGTAGCAAACTTAATTCCAAGTTTTTCTCCGGCCCAACCTAATACCGTTTCGTAGATCTGACCCAAGTTCATCCGTGAAGGTACCCCAAGTGGGTTCAACACGATATCAACTGGCGTCCCATCTTCTAGGAACGGCATATCTTCTTGACGAACGATATTCGCAACAATACCTTTGTTACCGTGACGTCCTGCCATCTTATCCCCAACACGAAGTTTACGTTTTTTCGCAACATACACTTTCGCCAATTTCACGATTCCTGCTGGCAATTCATCCCCTACAGAAATATGGAATTTCTTACGTTTGTAGTTACCTAATAAATCATTCGCTTTGATGCTGAAGTTATGGATTACTCGGCTGATCATTTGATTAATTTTTTCATCAGCAGTCCAGTTTAACGGATTGATAATGGTATAATCTAATGTCATTAAGCCTTTCGCTGTAAACTTAGTGCCTTTCTTAATTAACTCTTCTCTAAAGTTATTGAATACACCTGCAGATTTATTTTCTCCTAAGATGGTCATTAACTTTTCGGTTAATTTTTCTTTCAGGTCATTGTACTCTTTTTGGTATTCCATATCCAAGGTTTCCAAAATTGGCTTGTCTTGTGATTTAGATTTACGGTCTTTAACCGCACGAGAGAACAATTTCTTTTGAATAACGGTACCACGAAGTGATGGACCAGCTTTCAACGATGCATCTTTTACATCTCCTGCTTTGTCACCAAAGATTGCACGTAGCAATTTCTCTTCTGGTGATGGATCCGTTTCTCCTTTCGGTGTGATTTTTCCGATAAGGATATCTCCTTCTTTAATTTCAGCACCGATTCGGATTAATCCGTTTTCATCTAGATCTTTTGTTGCTTCTTCACTTACGTTCGGAATATCAGAGGTTAACTCTTCCATTCCACGTTTTGTATCACGAACCTCTAACGAGTACTCGTCAATGTGAATAGAAGTAAAGATATCGTCACGAACGATCTTCTCAGAAATCACAATCGCATCCTCGAAGTTATATCCTTTCCATGGCATGAACGCCACTTTTAAGTTTTGTCCGAGTGCTAATTCTCCGCTTTCGGTAGCATACCCTTCACACAATACTTGACCTTTAGATACGCGGTCTCCTTTCGCCACAATTGGCTTAAGGTTCATACAAGTACTTTGGTTAGTTTTGGCATATTTCGTTAACGAATAACGTTTAACCTCACTATCAAATGAAACTAATTTATCTTCATCGTTCCAGTCATAGCGAATAACGATTTCGTTAGCATCAACATATTCTACTACTCCATCACCTTCTGCATTAACTAATACACGAGAATCACGAGCCACAAGCTCTTCGATTCCGGTACCAACGATCGGTGAATGTGGTTTTAATAAGGGAACGGCTTGACGTTGCATGTTCGATCCCATCAGGGCGCGGTTGGCATCATCATGCTCCAAGAATGGAATTGATGAGGCAGCTATCGAAGCAATCTGATTTGCTCCAACATCCATAAGGTGTAATTCTTTCGGATTAACCACAGGGAAGTCACCTTCGTATCGTGCTTTTACTGTATCCGTAAGGAAATTACCTTTGTTATCTACCTTAGCATTCGCTTGTGCAATGATTTTTCCATCTTCTTCTTCAGCAGCCAAATAAATCGGTTCTTCAGTGAAAACCATTTTACCGTTATCGATTTTACGGTAAGGCGTTTCAATGAATCCAAGCTTATTTACTTTCGCGAAAACACAAAGCGAAGAAATCAAACCAATGTTTGGTCCTTCCGGTGTTTCAATGGTACAAAGTCTTCCGTAGTGCGTATAGTGAACGTCACGTACCTCAAATCCTGCACGCTCTCTTGATAAACCGCCTGGTCCGAGGGCTGAAAGACGACGTTTGTGCGTTACCTCGGCTAATGGATTCGTTTGATCCATAAACTGAGAAAGCTGATTCGTACCAAAGAACGAGTTAATTACGGAACTCAATGTTTTTGCGTTAATCAAATCGATTGGTGTAAATACCTCGTTATCACGAACATTCATTCGCTCACGGATGGTACGCGCCATACGCGCTAAACCAACACCGAATTGAGAATATAATTGCTCACCAACGGTTCTTACGCGACGATTTGAAAGGTGATCGATATCATCAACATCTGCTTTCGAGTTAATCAACTCAATTAAATATTTAACGATTTCGATAATGTCTTGCTTCGTTAATACACGAGACGTTTCATCCGCACCGATTTTCAACTTTTTGTTAATTCGGTAACGACCAACTTCACCTAAATCATAGCGTGTGTCAGAGAAGAATAATTTTTCAAATACACCTTTTGCTGTTTCAAAATCCGGAGCATCTGCATTACGTAACTGACGATAGATATATTCTATCGCTTCTTTTTCAGAGTTCGTTGGATCTTTCTGAAGTGTATTGTAAATGATGGTATAGTCAATTGCGTTTGCATTCTCCTTGTGAAGGATTAATGATTTAGCACCTGAATCTAGGATATCATCTAAATGTTCCTCTTTAATCTCTAACTCACGCTCAAGAATTACCTCATTACGTTCAATAGAAACCACTTCACCCGTATCTTCATCAACGAAATCTTCAATCCACGTTTTTAGAACACGTGCAGCAAGTCTACGACCTACTAATTTTTTCATTCCAGCTTTCGTGATTTTCACTTCATCCGCTAGACCAAAAATCTCAAGAATATCGCGGTCTGTTTCATACCCCATTGCGCGGAACAAGGTAGTTAGCGGTAATTTTTTCTTACGGTCAATGTAAGCATACATGATGCTATTGATATCTGTAGCGAATTCCATCCAAGAACCTTTGAATGGGATAATTCGAGCAGAGTACAATTTAGTTCCATTGGCGTGACGTGATTGTCCGAAGAACACGCCAGGTGAACGGTGTAACTGAGAAACGATTACACGTTCTGCGCCATTCACTACAAAAGAACCTTTTGGGGTCATATACGGAATTGTACCTAAATACACGTCCTGCACGATGGTTTCGAAATCCTCATGCTCGGGGTCGGTACAATATAATTTCAATTTAGCTTTGAGTGGAACGCTGTACGTTAATCCACGTTCGATACACTCTTCGATCGAATACCTTGGGGGATCGATGAAATAATCCAAAAACTCGAGTACGAATTGATTTCGTGTGTCGGTAATTGGGAAATTTTCTGCGAAAACTTTGAAAAGGCCTTCGCTTTCTCTGTTTTCAGGTGTTGTTTCAAGCTGAAAGAATTCTTGAAACGATTTCAATTGAACCTCCAAAAAGTCGGGATACTCAAAGGTATTTTTACTGGAGGCAAAATTAATTCGGGTTGAATTATTTTTTGTTGCCAAGGCTATTAATTTATAAAATTTAGAAAATGCACTTTACAAAAACAGGACAAGGCACCCGAAAAATCGGTTGCCTGTCCTGTGAATTCCGTCTGAAATTACTTAATCTCAACTTCGGCACCAGCCTCTTCAAGAGACTTTCTAAGGCCTTCCGCTTCGTCTTTAGAAACTGCTTCTTTCAAAGTAGCAGGAGCTCCATCAACTAAGTCTTTAGACTCTTTCAATCCGTTTCCTGTAAGTTCTTTTACAAGTTTAACTACAGCAAGTTTGTTCGGACCGCTTGCTTTAAGGATAACATTAAATTCTGTTTGTTCCTCAACAGCAGCAGCTTCGGCACCGCCTCCACCACCTGCCATCATTACTGGCGCAGCAGCAGCTGGTTCGATTCCGTATTCTTCTTTAAGGATTGCAGCTAACTCATTTACTTCTTTAACAGTAAGGTTAACTAGGGTTTCTGCGATTTGCTTTAATTCAGCCATTTTATTTGTTTTTAAATAAGGTTAATAAACTATCTTTCTTCGAGGGTTTTTAAAATACCCGCGATTTTACCGCCTGCACCTTTAAGGCCAGACAACACATTCTTAGCAGGACTTTGAAGTAATCCAACAATTTCTCCAATCAATTCTTCTTTAGATTTCATGGACTCAAGCGTTACCAATTGGTTATCCCCAACAAAGATTGCTTCTTCAATGTAAGCACCTTTAAGGATAGGTTTTTGGTTTTTCTTACGAAATTCTTGAATCAAGCGCGCTGGAGCGTTTGCTTCTTGGCTAATCATGATGGAGGTAGAACCTTTCAATAAGGTTGTTAACTCCCCATAATTCTTCCCTTCTACACGATCCATTGCTTTCTTCAACAAGGTGTTTTTAACGACCTTTAAAGAAATGTTAGATTGAAAACATCTTCTTCTTAGGTTGTTTACAGTCTCAACTGTTAAGTCAGCGGTGTCTGTTAAATAAAGGATAGTTGCAGCGGACAATTCAGCGGCCAAATCGTCAATGTATTGTGCTTTTTCTTCTCTGTTCATGTTAAAAATATTAAGCAGTTACTGATTTGGTATCGATTTGAATTCCGGCGCTCATAGTAGAGCTTAGCGCTATGCTTTTAATGTAGGTACCTTTTGCAGCAGACGGTTTCAATTTGATAAGCGCTTGAATTAATTCGTTCGCGTTTTCTTTCAACATTGAACCATTAAAACTTACTTTACCAACTGCAGAGTGTATAATTCCGTATTTGTCAACTTTAAAGTCGATTTTACCGGCTTTTACTTCTGCTACCGCTTTTGCTACATCAAGTGTTACAGTACCTGTTTTTGGATTCGGCATCAAACCTCTTGGACCTAAAATTCGTCCGAGTGCTCCTACTTTACCCATTACAGATGGCATCGTGATAATTACATCAACATCGGTCCAACCGCCCTTAATTTTAGCGATGTAGTCGTCTAACCCAACGTGATCTGCACCTGCAGCTTTTGCTTCCGCTTCTTTATCTGGTGTACACAACACGAGAACGCGCATGTCTTTACCAGTTCCGTGTGGAAGCGCTACTGTACCACGAACCATTTGGTTAGCCTTTCTAGGATCAACGCCTAAACGCACTGCGATATCCACTGATGCATCAAATTTAGTTGTAGAGATTGCTTTTACTAATTCGCAAGCTTCTACTAGTGAGTATGCTTTGCCTAAATCAACTTTAGACAAAACTTCCTTTCTCTTTTTCGAAATTCTTTTCATGTCTTCTTGATTTATTTAGTTTTTGGAGCAGATCCTCCTTTTACAACTACACCCATACTTCGTGCTGTACCAGCCACCATTGACATTGCTGAGTCAACCGTAAAACAGTTCAAATCAGGAAGTTTATCCTCTGCTATGGTACGAATTTGATCCCATGAGATAGTTCCCACTTTGGATTTATTCGGTTCAGCAGAACCCTTCTTAATTTTTGTTTGTTCAACGATTTGCACAGCTGCAGGTGCTGTTTTTAACACAAATTCGAATGACTTATCTGCATATACAGTGATTACCACTGGAACCACTTTTCCGGGCTTATCTTGAGTTCGGGCATTAAACTGCTTACAAAACTCCATGATATTTACCCCTTTGGCACCTAGTGCCGGACCGATTGGGGGCGAAGGATTCGCCGCACCGCCTTTGATTTGCAATTTAATCAAAGCTGCTACTTCTTTAGCCATTTATTCACAATTTATGTAGTCAAACATAAGTACTCACGGGAAGCTTTGTTCGTTTTCCTTACTCCTACGGTTAATACACAATTAAACCTCTTTCTCTACTTGCATGTAGCTTAGCTCCAGCAAGTTTTTTCTTCCAAATATTTTTACCATTACTTTCAGTTTCTTTTTCTCCTCATTGATTTCATCAACTACCCCACTGAAATTATTGAATGGACCATCTATGACCTTAACATTCTCACCAACAACGAACGGAATTCTTACCTCTTCTTCGTTCTCGGCTAACTCATCAACTTTACCTAAAATACGATTCACTTCAGAAAGTCTCATTGGAACCGGAGCTCCTCCTTTTTCAGAGCCTAAAAATCCGATTACGTTTGGAATGCCTTTAATCACGTGAGGAACCTCCCCAATCAACGCTGCCTCGATAAGAACATATCCCGGAAGATAGGCTTTCTCTTTATTCACCTTTTTACCGTTGCGAATTTGAAAAACCTTTTCTGTTGGAATTAAAACTTGGGCTACGTAATCGTTCAATTTATGACGTGAAATCTCCAACTCAAGAAGTTCTTTTACTTTCTTCTCCTTTCCGCTCACTGCGCGAACCACGTACCATCTTTTGGAAATATCTGACATGTATATCGTCGATTAATTAATAGATAAAACCTAATAAACCTCTCCAAGCATCGCCTGGTTTACCAGTAATTCCAAACGCGAAGTCCATTCCGAAAATGACCGCTGAAAAAAGAATCACCGATATTAGTACAATGATTGTATTGTTTTGAAGTTCCTTCCAAGTTGGCCACGTTACGTTGTGTACCATTTCGGAATACGTCTCAAGAAAATAGGTTCTAACTTTTTGAAACACAGTGTTTAAATTTATTTGCACGGGCGGTAGGATTCGAACCCACGACCAATGGTTTTGGAGACCACTACTCTACCAGCTGAGCTACACCCGTTTAAAAAGGGGAGTAGATTCCACTCCCCTTTTAAAACATATTAATAACTCAAATAATTATCCAATGATCTCAGTTACCTGACCCGCACCTACGGTACGACCTCCTTCACGAATCGCGAAACGAAGACCTTTATCCATAGCTACTGGTACGATCAACTTAACATTAATTGATACGTTATCACCAGGCATAACCATTTCACGACCATCCGTAAGGCTAATTTCACCTGTTACGTCTGTGGTACGGAAATAGAACTGAGGACGGTATTTGTTATGGAACGGCGTGTGACGTCCACCTTCTTCTTTCTTCAATACATAGATCTCAGCTTTGAAATCTTGGTGTGGTTTCGTAGAACCTGGCTTACAGATAACCATTCCTCGTTTGATTTGAGATTTCTCAATACCACGAAGTAATAATCCAACGTTATCACCTGCTTCACCACGGTCAAGGATCTTACGGAACATCTCAACACCTGTTACAGTAGAAGTAAGTTTCGCATCACCCATTCCTAAGATATCAACTGACTCACCAGAGTTGATTACACCTGTTTCGATACGACCAGTAGCAACTGTACCACGACCAGTAATCGTAAATACGTCTTCAATTGGCATCAAGAACGGCTTATCAACATCACGTGGAGGTAATTGAATGTAAGAATCAACTGCATCCATCAATTCCTCAACAGTAGCAACCCACTGCGGCTCTCCGTTCAATGCACCAAGTGCAGAACCTTTGATTACCGGTGCATTGTCACCATCATATTTATAGAAAGAAAGTAATTCACGAATTTCCATCTCAACTAATTCAAGAAGCTCTTCGTCATCAACCATATCCACTTTATTCATGAATACAACCATTGCAGGAACACCTACCTGACGTCCAAGAAGGATGTGCTCACGTGTTTGAGGCATCGGACCATCAGTTGCAGCAACTACCAAAATAGCACCATCCATCTGAGCAGCACCAGTAACCATGTTCTTTACGTAATCCGCGTGACCTGGACAGTCAACGTGCGCGTAGTGACGGTTTGCTGTTTCATACTCAATGTGTGAGGTGTTAATGGTAATACCTCTTTCTTTCTCTTCAGGAGCGTTGTCAATTGAAGAGAAGTCGCGCATCTGCGCAAGACCTTTAGACGCTAATACGCTGGAAATAGCAGCAGTAAGCGTAGTTTTACCGTGGTCAACGTGTCCAATGGTTCCAATGTTCACGTGTGGTTTCGAACGATCGAAATTTTCCTTAGCCATTTTACTTTATTTATTACTAGTTAATACTCTGTTTTTAACATGATTCCTCAAATATGAATCAATCTTTTTCATTGAGCCAATGACGAGATTTGAACTCGTGACCTCTTCCTTACCAAGGAAGCGCTCTACCCCTGAGCTACACCGGCACGCAGTTGAGCGGGAGACGAGGGTCGAACTCGCGACATTCAGCTTGGAAGGCTGACGCTCTACCAACTGAGCTACTCCCGCTTGTAATTTGCAGTTTCTTGTGGGGAGAGCAGGATTCGAACCTGCGAAGGTATGAACCAACAGATTTACAGTCTGTCCTCGTTGGCCGCTTGAGTATCTCCCCAACAATTTCGAGCCGATGGAGGGATTCGAACCCCCGACCAGCTGATTACAAATCAGCTGCTCTGGCCAACTGAGCTACATCGGCAATTATTGGTATTCATGAAAAAAAGAACATTCCCGACAAATTTCGGATTGCAAATGTACAAAGCTTTTTTTTATTGAAAAAATTTTTGTTCGTTTTTTTGAGTTTAATTCTCATTCAACGGAGTTCGGGTTACGTTTCATACCTTTACCCTGAGAACTATGAAAACAATTGTTGTATGTGTTACTTCTGATTTAGCCACCGACAATCGGGTTTTACGGCATTGCGAACTCATGCACGAGATGGGTTTAAAGGTACTTGTTTTGGGCAGGAAACTACCTTCAAGCCCGGTGATGCCTATATTGCCCTATGACAGCTACAGGGTCAAGCTCCCTTTTTCACAAGGACCTTTATTTTACCTCAGCTTTCAAGTTTGGCTTTTTTTCTTCTTACTTTTTAAAAAAGCAGACATCATTTGGGCCAACGATCTAGATACGGTGCTTCCGTGTATTATGGTTTGTAAAATACGGCGCCTATTCTTCACCGTTGATGCCCACGAGCTCTTTACCGAAGTCCCGGAACTGCGGAACGCTCCGATCAAGAGGTCTATTTGGGGAATTATTGAAAAACATCTTGCCGTAAAAGCAGATCTATTCATTACGGTAAACCACTCTTTGGCTGGCTACTTCAACCATAAATACGGAATCAATCCAAGCGTCATTCGAAATGTACCCAAACGAATCAACCTTACTTCAGCGCATACAAAGATGTCTTTAGGCATCCCGGAGGGAGACCTCGTAGTTGTGATTCAAGGATCCGGCATAAATAAAGGAAGAGGGCTAGAGGAAACGATCAAAGCCATTAGTCTACTGAGCGGTGTAAGCTTATTGATTATTGGCGGAGGCAATGCCATCGAAGACGCGAAACAACAATCAGTAGCGCTTGGAATCGAAGCAAAGGTTCATTTCATTAAACGTATTCCTTATCATGAAATGATGCGATATACTCAACTCGCATCGATTGGCCTTGCCTATGATGCAGACCCATGTTTGAATTTTCACTTGGCACTGCCCAATAAAATATTTGATTATTTCCACGCTGGAATTGCGGTAATTAGCGGGCCTCAGCCAGAAATATCAGGCTTGGTATCCACCTATGAATGTGGGTATATAATGAAGCAAATTACGCCAGAATCAATTCAGTGGGCGATCGCTTTCTATCAAAAACATCCAGCATTACTTGCCACGCATCAACGGAATTCAAAAAAAGCATCTGAAATAGAACATTGGGATCATGAGAAAGCGGCATTAGCATCTATACTCAGTCCGTTAATCGATTAATGCGATCGAGCATACACAGTTTATATACATCAAATAAGGGGATTATTCCAATGGCTTTGCCTGCTTTTAAACGGTTTACTAACGTTGGCATGGCTAAATAAGATACCATTCTCAACAGCCACAATTGTTTGAATCGTTTTAAGGCACGGTGAACCCGAAGTACCCTAACCTGTGCGATAAATGCATCGGGATTTGAGGCGTACTGAATACAGCGCTTGAGATTTCGAATGGCCTCCTCTGTCTTCCTCAAGAACACTTCATTCGAATCCAACACTGCGTTTTTTACAGGGTTATTTATGTGATGAGTTTGAAACCCCAAAAGACCCAACTCGACACCAAATAAGGTGTCTTCATGTCCGTATCCCCTGAGCCCTTCATTAAACGATAACTTTTGGAATATTGATTTCCGAAGGAGCACATTGTTTGTTTTGAATCCCGAGCCACCTTTGGACCGTTCCTCTACGCTTTTACTTTCCCTAGTGTTACTGACTTTCCACCGTAAAAACTGATTAGCTGGAGGTGGGTCCTCTTGATACACACTGCCCCCATAACCAACGCTTATTGAATCGTTTTCAGCCAGTTCCAGCCACTTGGCAACAAAATCGGGCGCTACGAGTTCTGAATCACCATCCAAGAATAGGATAAGGTCTCCTTTCGCTTCGTGAACCAATCGATTTCGAGTTGCTGCACGACCTAGGTTGTGGTCATTTCTAAGTAACCTGAATCCTGAGAACAAGGGCATGGTGGTCATGACTGGTGATGGTGAACAATCATCACAGACCAAAACCTCGACGGAATTCGGAAGTAATTCAAGCTGACCTTGCAAGGCAAGCACTAAGGCATCTACATTACAGTGATAGGCTGGAATGCAAATGCTCAGCATTATGCCATAGTATTCGGCGTACCAAAGTGCATCGGGGGCATTCCTGCATGAGGCTCCTCAATTACACCAAAATTCTGCTCGTATTTTTCAATATTATCTGCCAATGCATGCAAAAATCGTTTTGCATTTTGGGGAGTCATTAGCACCCTGGATCGCACTTTTCCTTTGGGCATTCCCGGCATCATTTGAATAAAATCACAAACGACTTCTGCATTAGAATGCGTGATGACAGCAAGGTTGGAATAGATACCCAAAGCAATCTCTTCGGATAATTCAATATTCATTTGATTTTCTTGTTGATCCATGGCTTAGTTTATTTCTGTTATTGTATCGGTAAATTTAATTCCAAATTCTTCCAATTCCTTCAGTACAGGCAAATATATTTCCTTTTGGACAGGAATATGAACCCCTGGATTTGAATAGCCATTTAAGATGAGTTTAGCGATAATACCAATGGGAATGCCCACTGTATTAGACATTGCCGTAAACACATTGTCCTCTCCCAGTGCTACCATAGATGAAGTAATTTTAGTGCGCCCCTTTGCATCTTCAAATTCAAACTCATGCAACATGACCAACATATCTTTATCCGTTGGCTTTAGCACCCACGCTTTTTCAAGGAGGGCATGCAGCAGCACCGCGGGACTCGCATCTTCTTGAAACAGCAATACATCCCCTTTAAAGCAGCCGATTTCTTGAAACAGCTCAAAAAGATGCGCACGCTCTGGACGTAAGAATTTTTTAAATTTAACTTCTACACTATCCACGAGGTGATAAGGTAAAAAAGCATTCATTAATTGCCTTGGGCTTAGCAAGCTGCTGTTTTCTAGCACATAACTATCATCGGTAAGGCCAAGTTCAATTAACACATCCCACCCCTGACAAAAATCCGGTTTCCTCAGGGTCCCGCGATAAATGGTTTCCACCTCATCGATGTTGTAAATGTCAATATACTTTAGGGAATCTCTGTTTGCATAACCATCAAATGATCCGTATCCATCAATAATAAATCGTTCCGTTCTTTTGAATAACTGAGAATATGGAATGTACTTGAGTTCTTTGTTTTGACGAAATGCGGCAATCCCACCTTGTCCAGCAACAATAACATTTCTTGGATTCCAAGTAAACTTGTAATGCCATGAATTATCGTCAGATTCTGGGGCAATGAGACCCCCACAAAAGGATTTAAACACTTTTAAGGTTGCGCCCTCTTCGCGTTTTTCATCCATAATCTTCATGGCACTCATGTGGTCTATTCCCGGGTCTACTCCAGTTTCATTCAGAATGGTAACACCTTTGAGCACGGCCTCTTCGTGCAATTGTTTCATGGCTGGAGAAACATAACTTGGTGTTATTAAATCCGTTCTCAAATCTATGCAATCCCTAGCCACCTCTAGATGGAATTTAGCCGGAAGCATGGATATCACTAAGTCAACGTGAGCAATAACTGCGCGACGCTCCTCGGCAACACTGGCATCCAGTTGAATTAAATGAACACGCTGATTATCACTATATTTAGAACGCAACGGCTCAATGTTCGAATTTCCGATTTTAAGCAACCAATCTTCAGAGATTAGACGTTCAGAAAGATAGCGAAGTAAGGAAGAAGCCGACAAGCCTGCCCCTAATACCAATATCGTTTTCATCGAATTTATGGAATGTTTTCTATGATTGGGCGAACCGCATTGAAGAGCACTTCTTCATCCCATGGTTTTGAAATAAAAGAGTCGAGTAAGTTATCTTTAACCAATCCATCTAAAGAAACTGGATTAGCTTGGCCAGAAAGCATGACGCATTTGAGTTCTGGATGTTTTTCTTTTATGGATCGAATAAGCTGTGCACCAGTCATTTGTGGCATTTGATAATCCACAATTATAAAGATGATATCTATTTTATCAGCCACCAGCTGATCAATATTAAGTAAGGCTTCAAAAGGGTCTGTAAAATACTCGAGCAGGGTACATTTCTGGTCTAAAATCTTACCAAGCTGAAAGCCCAACATCTGCAAAATGAATGGATCATCATCCACACAAACAACCGCATATTTTATTTCATCCATAGAACAAAGGTATTACATTAATTCAATCTCAACCTCATTTTTTTGTTCGGACTCGTAATTCAAGCGCTTGAACGTAAATGAAAAAGTGGTCCATTCTTCTGTTGAATCAAGGTTGATTTGTGCCACATGCTCATCCAACACGCTCTTGACAATACTCAAGCCGAGACCCGAGCCGTTTCGCCTAGCTTTTGTGGTATAAAACTTCTCAAACATATGTTGTTTTACTTCTTCAGAAATTTTAGGTCCATTGTTTGCTATATGCACGGTAACTTCGTCCGATGTAGATTCGGT